>NZ_JBCOCI010000029.1:35713-40421 GCF_040929485.1 Phocaeicola sp. RTP21198st1_B8_RTP21198_201120
CCGAACAGCTCACTTTCGAATAAAGATTCACTGATTGCTCCCATATCTACCGTTACCATAGTATGTTCCCGTCGTGTGGAAAGCCGGTGTATTTCCTGTGCCAGCATCTCTTTTCCCGTTCCGTTTTCTCCGGTAATTAAGATATTGGCGTCTGTGCGTGCCACTTTCACTACCATTTTCATTAACTGCTGCATGGCAGGAGATGTCCCCACAATCATTGGTGATTGGCTTCTATCGGGGACTCTGTTTTTCCTTTTCTTACCACTTCCGAAAGCTTCTTTTATTTTGCATACCAAGGTCCGGTTGTCCCAAGGCTTCAACAAGAAATCGGTCGCATCATTCTTTAAAGCTCTTACCGCCAGTTCCACATCCCCGTATGCCGTAAGCATGACTACGGGTAGTGCAGGAGCTATCTCGCGGATTCGTTTCAGCCAATACAACCCTTCGTTGCCGTTATTGATTCCTGCTGAGAAATTCATATCAAGAATAATTACATCTACCGGAGAGGTATTCAGAATAGATATAATTTGATTCGGATGATGGGCTGTCTTTATTTCGCTGAACTCCGTTTCCAGCAACAGTTCCAGCGAGGCCAATACTCCTTTATTATCATCTACTATTAAAATTGTTCCTTTGTCCATAGCATTTTGCTTTCAGAGGCTAAAGATATCTGCTTTTGACTGTTCCTGCAAATGAGGTGTCCAATTATTGGACGTTTTTTATTATTTTCTGTAATGCTTTTATTTACCGTAGGGGCGGTTTGACACTTGGAATGCGTCTTCAGTCCGTTTTATCCGTGCTTCAATATTTCCCTTGGATCGCCCTGGCTTTGCGGTGTTTATAATTTGGACGTTATACCGTCTAAAAATTGGACGATCAGTTTATGACTTCTTTTGTAACTCGTTGATTATTAGTATGTCGTTTGTTTTGGCATACCATTTGATCTCTATTCTGTGTCTAAACCAAAGTAAAATGAAAAATAATTTGATAATTGTGTGTTTGTTGTCGAGTCTGTCTTTGCCTGTGTGTGGGCAAAGTACACTGGACGATTGCATACGCTATGCCTGGGAACATAATCCTGGTTTCAAGAATATCCGGATAGACGTAAAGGAAGCACGTACAGACTATGTGGCTGCCATGGGTAAATTTCTTCCTCATGTTTCAGTACAGGCGGAAGTAGGCAGGCACATCGGGCGTTCTGTCGATCCGGATACCAATGGATACACTGCCGATTCGTATAATCAAGGGACTATAGGAATGGATATCACTCTTTCTTTATTTGAAGGCTTTGCCCGGATCAATCGTTTGCGATATACACATTGGACTAAAAAAGAGAAGGAATGGGATCATTTGGCAAAGCAAAATGATCTGGCTTATCAGGTAGCTGAAGCCTATTATAAAGCGGCATTGGATAAAAAGCTTTCAGAACTGGCCGCTGAGCAGCTTCGTTTGGGAGAACGTTATCTGAAGCAGACGGAAACTTTCGTAGAACTGGGCCTGAAGTCGCTTTCGGACTTGCAGGAGGTGAAAGCACGTCATCAAGGAGATGTGTTCAGAAAGCGTTCGTATGAAAAAAATCGTCAGATGTCTTTCCTTTATTTAAAAGAAATAGTAGGAATGAAAGAGGGAGATACTTTGTCTGTTTCCTTATCAGCCGGTGAAGATACACCCTTATTAATGCCTCAGGTAGAAATAGAGGAAATCTATTTACAATCTGTATACGCGTTGCCGGATTATAAACGGATGGAGATGTGGGAACGAGCAGCCCGTAAGGAGTATGCTGTGGCCCTTGGGCAGTTCAGCCCCACCATCTTCGCCCGTTTTTCATGGGGATCTGATTTTTATAATTCCTTGTTCTCGTTACATCAATTGCGTGACCATTGGAATAAATATATAGGAGTGGGTATTTCATTTCCTATTCTTAGCGGATTGGACCGGTATGCCGGAGTAAAGAAGAAGAAATTGAATTTGCAGCGAGTGCGGAACAATATAGAGGAAGAGAAACTGCATTTACGTAATGAAACGGAACAAATTGTACTTTCATTACATTCGGGATGGGAAGAACATCAACAGGCTGTCCTACAGGTAAAAGCCGAAACACAAGTGCTGAAAGAAACAGAAAGGAAGTGGGAGGAAGGGCTTGTTTCCGTATTCCAACTGATGGAGGCGCGAAATCGCCTGCTTGCCGCTAAAGCGGAAAAAATAAGAGTACGTTTGCAGTACGAACTGACATCACGACTGGCTATGTATTATCAAACAGGAAGTTTTATTAACCACTAAAAATATGGACACACTAATTGAACGTAAAAAGCGTTTCACTCCCAAGCAGATTTATGGAGGTGTGGGAGTATTATTCATACTGGTACTCATTCTCTATTTTATTTTTCGTGATACAGGTTCTTCCATGACCATTGACAAAAGCCGTATCACTATCGCTACAGTTACAGAAAATGAGTTTAATGATTATATCCGCGTGATTGGCCAAGTACTTCCCAGTCGCATGATTTACCTTGATGCTATAGAAGGCGGAAGGGTGGAGGAACGCCTTCATGAGGAAGGAGCAATGGTAAAGAAAGGGGATGCGATTTTGCGTCTGAGTAATCCGCTGCTGAATATCGGTATCATGCAAAGTGAAGCTGATTTGGCCTATCAGGAAAACGAGTTGCGTAATACCCGTATCAGTATGGAGCAGGAACGGTTAAGCCTGAAGCAGGACCGTATCGGTATGCAGAAAGACTTTCTTATAAAGAAACGTCGTTACGGGCAATACAAGCGGCTGATGGAGGAGCAATTGATAGCGAGGGAGGATTATCTCCAGGCTACGGAGGAGTATGAAGCGGCAAAAGAACAATTGTCGGTATTGGATGAACGGATCCGTCAGGATAGTTTGTTTCGTTTGACTCAGATATCCAGCTTGGACGAGAATATTATGAATATGAAACGAAGTCTGGCATTGGTACGTGAACGTCTTGAAAACCTGAAAGTGAAAGCTCCCATAGACGGACAGGTGGGTAATCTTGAAGCACAAATCGGACAATCCATTTCTGCCGGAGAACATATCGGCCAGATTATTACTGCTGATCTGAAGGTACAGGCATTGATTGACGAGCATTATGTGGAGCGTGTCGTTCAGGAACTTCCTGCCGACTTTACCCGTGACGGCGAGAATTATAAATTAGAAGTAACCAAAGTATATCCTGAAGTGAAGGACGGGCAGTTTCGTACTGATTTCCGTTTCACAGCAGGGCGTCCCGGAAATATCCGGGCCGGACAAACTTATCATATCAATCTTCAGTTGGGAGATCCTGTCAAGGCTGTTCTGATTCCTCGGGGAGGTTTTTTCCAAATTACCGGAGGGCGATGGATATATGTTGTGGATGAAAGTGGTAAATTTGCCGTCAGACGCCCTATTAAGATTGGCAGACAGAATCCTCAGTTTTATGAAGTGACTGACGGTCTGGCTTCCGGTGAGAAAGTTATTATTTCCGGTTACGAACTGTTTGGAGATAATGAGAAACTGATTTTAAACGAATAAAAAACACACGTAAGAATGATTAAAGTAGAAAACCTCTCTATGTTGTTCAGTACCGAGGAAGTGCAGACCAAAGCATTGAATGAAGTAACTTTCGAGATTGGAAAGGGAGAATTTGTCGCTATCATGGGACCGTCCGGTTGTGGAAAATCTACCTTGTTGAATATACTTGGAACATTAGATACCCCTACTTCGGGCTCCTATCTCTTTGAGGGAAAGCGAGTGGATAAAATGAATGAAAACCAACTGACCGCTCTACGTAAAGGAAGTATCGGCTTCATCTTCCAAAGCTTTAATTTGATTGATGAACTGACTGTCTATGAGAATATTGAACTCCCATTGGTTTATCTTAATATAAAGCCGGCAGAACGTAACAGGCGTGTAAAGGAAGTGCTTGAAAAAGTGAATATGCTGCACCGTGCCAATCATCTGCCGCAACAGTTATCAGGTGGACAACAGCAACGTGTGGCTATTGCCCGTGCCGTAGTAACCAATGCCCGACTTCTGCTGGCGGATGAGCCGACAGGTAATTTGGATTCTACCAATGGGGTGGAAGTGATGGAACTGCTCAGTACACTGAACAGGCAGGGAACCACCATCATCATTGTTACCCATTCACAGCGTGATGCTGCTTATGCACATCGTATAATCCGTTTGCTGGATGGTAAGATTATTGCCGAGAATCGTAACCGCCCCATGGAATCTGATACCAAAACTGAAATCTTATGATCATACGAAATTATTGGAATAGCGCTTGGCGTAATCTGATGAAGAGGAAAGGTTTCAGCTTCATCAATATCTTCGGCTTGGCCGTAGGCATGGCATCAGCCTTATTGATACTTACTTACGTTGCTTTTGAATTTAGTTTTGACAAGATGCATAGTAAGAGTGCCCGGATTTATCGTGTGCAAAGTACTTTTCATGAGGGGGAAGCTCTGACGGATGATTGGGCGACCAGTTCATTCGGATATGGTTCGGCCATGCAGGAAAATCTGGCAGGAATTGAGGATTATACCCGTGTGGGATGTATTATCCAACCGGAGCAATTGGTAAAATATGGTGAATTGTGTTTGCGTGAGAATGAGATAGCATACGCTGATCCTGGTTTCTTCCGTCTGTTTGATTTTGAATTGCTGAAAGGCGACCGCACCTCTTGTCTTTCCATGCCGGGCTAGG
>NZ_JBCOCI010000029.1:40431-52276 GCF_040929485.1 Phocaeicola sp. RTP21198st1_B8_RTP21198_201120
AACAGCAATATGGGAAAAATGTCTTGTGAGGTAACCGGAGTCATGAAAGAAATGCCTTCTAATTCGCATATACATTATAATTTTCTTTTATCATATGCCACCTTACCTAAATGGGTACAGGAGTATTGGTACAAACATGAAGCCTATACATATGTATTGCTGGATTCGCCCGAGCGCAAAGAAGAGATAGAACGTGCTTTTCCTCAATTGGCCGAGAAGTATAAAACTGAAGAAGCATTGAAAAACAAGACTTGGGGAGTGAGGTTGGAGCCATTGGAGAAGATTCATCTTAATCCTCAATTAGGTTATGAGGCCGAGTTGAAAGGGAACCGTTCGGCCATTATCGCATTGATTTTCGGAGCTATTGCTATTTTGATTATCGCTTGGATCAATTATATAAACCTGACAGTTGCCCGTTCTATGGAGCGTGCAAAGGAGGTGGGGGTGCGCAGGGTAGTGGGAGCTTTCCCGAAACAGCTTGTCAATCAATTCCTTTTCGAGGCATTTGTAATGAATCTGATTGCCTTTGTCATTGCTCTCGGGCTAATCGAATTATTACTTCCTGCATTCAATCAGTTGGTAGGACGCACCATCACTTTCTCGGTATGGTTCACCGAATATTGGGGCATTTTAGTCTTGCTGCTTTTTGTAGCCGGTATTTATATCTCGGGTTACTATCCCGCGCGTGCGTTGTTACGCAAAAAGCCGATTGTATTGTTGAAAGGTAAGTTTCAGAACAGTCGTGCCGGAGAGAATACACGTAAAATATTGGTTATTGTACAATATACAGCCTCCATGATATTGCTTTGTGGTACACTGATTGTTTTTGCACAACTCAATTACATGCGTCGCCAGTCTTTGGGGGTAAAGACCGATCAGATTTTGGTAATCAAGTTTCCCGGGCCTACCGAGGGAATGAAAACAAAGATGGAAGCCATGCGGAAAGTGATCAGAAAGTTGCCGCTGGCTTCAAAAGTAACTTGTTCCGGAGCTGTACCAGGTGAAGAAGTAGCCATGTTTTTATCCAATCATCGTGCGCATGATGCATTGAAGCAGAACCGGTTGTACGAAATGTTAAGTTGCGATCCTGACTATATAGATGCATACGGACTGGAGGTGGTAGCCGGACGGGGTTTTTCCGAGGAATATGGGGACGATGTGAATAAATTGGTTATCAACGAAACAGCCGCCCGTATGTTAGGATATATGGATAATGATGATGCTATTGGTGAGGAAATAGCTGTTGAAACGGTAGGAGAGCCCATGCAGGTAATCGGAGTAGTGAAGGACTATCATCAGCAAGCGTTGAATAAAGGTTATACAGGAGTAATGCTTTTTCATAAAGATAAGATTGATTGGATTCCTCAGCGTTATATCTCAGTCGTGATGAAACCGGGTGATCCTTCGGAATTAGTATCACAGATAGGAGAAATATGGAATAATTACTTTGCGGATTCCAGTTTTGATTATTTCTTCCTCGACCAGTTCTATGACCGGCAGTACCGTCAGGATGAGGCTTTCGGCGTATTGATGGGAGGTTTTACCGGATTGGCTATTTTTATCTCTTGCTTAGGTTTATGGGTGTTGGTTATGTTTTCTTGTGCCGTCCGCACCAAGGAGATGGGCATTCGGAAAGTATTGGGGGCATCTCGTTGGAATTTGTTTTATCAGTTGGGTAAAGGTTTCTTTATTCCTATTATTATCGCTATTCTGATTGCGTTGCCTGTGGCATGGGGCAGCATGAATGCATGGTTGGCTCATTATCCGTTCCGAACAGAATTGAAAGTGTGGTTCTTTCTGCTTCCTGTGGTCTTGATGTTGTTGATTTCTTTTCTGACTGTAGCAGGACAAACCATAAAGGTTGTTTATAGTAAACCCGCTCGGTCATTGAAATATGAATAATGGAATATAAGATATCCGTGGTTAGTAATTCATTTACAAGGAATATCATTTAAAACCAATATAAATTATCGTACCAGTTCATTATGGCAGATCAATACTGATAAACTTTGAAAACCTTTTGAATTTTTCTACAAAACTAATTTTGCGTCTAAAATTATTTTATTAATTTTACAGCGTTTTTAAGGAGAGTCTAACTCTCTATAGTTACAAATGAGCGATGAGAAAGGGTGCCCTGATGGCATCCTTTCTCTTTTGTAGTGTGTTTTTGTATAATCTATATTGTATTTTACTTATGTCACGATTATGTGAAATCACGATACATCTTTTGTATTTCCGTTTCTTTTACTTTTATCAGACTTAATCGTTTTTCTTGCATTAAAAAACAATTGGACCTCCCTTTGTTATATATTTAACACTCTTTTAATCTCATTTTGTTGAACAATCTACGCGATTCAAATGTTAATATAATGTGTTTTTCATAGTAATAGATTTAAGATTAATAGTTAGTATTTGCTTGTGAAAGTCAGTACACTTACGGATAAAAGCGTTTATCCGAAAAGAAAAGAGAGGCGACCGGAAACGGAAGCCTCTTTCTTTTTGAGCATTTTTAGTTCACCATAATTATTGTGAGAGGAAAATTGATTCTGATTGTATAAATAATATAATGTGTTGAAAATAAGATTTTTCCCTTTTTAAGCCTTTAATAAAAAATGGAGTTCTCTTAGTAAGAGAACCCCATTTTGCTGCAAAGATAGCTATAATTCCTTAATACAGAAAATTCCGCATTAAAAAAGTATTCCAAAGTATGCTTATAAATGACAATTGTTTGCAAAAATAATATGAAAGGTTATAACTATAGGACACTCTATCAGGCATTTAAGTAAACTTGGGGTTCTCTTACTAAGAGAACCCCAACAAAAAAACGAAAATTGATGGCTTATTCGAGCCTCATTTTTTAGAAGAATAATTTAATTATGATGTTTTGATGGAAATAAAAAGTCCTATGGAGCTTGCAACCGAAGCACTCTCTTATAATAATCAAAACATAGCGAGCGAAGCGCCTAAGTTACTGCTCTGCAGTTCAATCGCTTCCGTCTCAGACCAGGGGTCAAATAAGGGAGTCACGCCATTGGCGGGAATAGGGAAGGAACATCCTGAACTCAATTGGTATTATCTGTATCTGCCTAACAAAGAATTGAAGCGCTATATCGGCGTTTTTAGTGGCAGGAAGTCCGTAAAACTTCGTAAGCCGTCAGGTGAAGCAGAAGAAAGATACTTTTGTTTCAAGGTATTTTCCTATACTTCGGCGGACCACAGGAAACGTTTCGAGCAGTGCGGCTATACTAAAGAAGAATATATCGCCCGTCGTGATTCCGTCCGGGTGGTGAAAGAGGCCTTTGCCACCGGTTCCGCCCAAAAGTTGAATGCTTTGACGGACGAGAAGGAAATCGTGGGCAACGGCTGGTTGTTTGTCTGCGCTCCCTTGCAGCAGTTGGAACTCATTCTGTCCGCCATGCTTCCTCGTCAGTATTTGGTGACGGACTATAACACGCACTGTGCGGCGGTCATCCCTCAACGTCAGATGGAGGAATTTATCTATTTGTACGAATCCATGCCTTACAATATCGAGTTGATGAACCGTCCTTTGGAGGATTATCTTCAGAAGAAACAACGCATCCGGATTACCGGTGGCGTTTTCCGAGGGAAGGAGGGGTGCATTATGCGGCTGCATCGAAATACAAGGTTAGTGTTCGCTTTTGGAAATATGACGGTGGCTGTGAGTTATCTTCACGCTTTTCCGTTTGAGAAGGTTGAGTGAAGATAGTTTCTGTTCTTGTGCTCATCTTTTATTGAAATAAGCATTATTGAGCAAAATAATATTTGAATTTGCTTGGATATATGATGAAAAATCATGTTCCTTGCAAAATTAACTCATACTTATGGCAAAACAGATAACTCCTACTCCTCCCTTGAAAGGGCAGGCTGCAATTGATTTCATTACGGAAATCAGCAAAAAAAGAAGGTCACCCAGCAGAAAAGGCTAAGGTGAAAGAGGGGGCATGCGCATAAAGGCGTTGCTGACCTTTAATTTCTAGCACTCGTATGAATAAAGATATTCGGGTAATTTGCTTGTCAGAAGATTATGAATTTAAACCGTTTGACTGTGGAAATGATGATCTGAATGGTTTCTTGTTACAAGATTATTGGATGATGAGGAACAGCCGATAGATAACCTAGGGGAGTGAGCCATTCGAAAATTTACTACTCAACGAAACAATTCACTTTATTACGGTAGTGATGCCGGTGCTGAAATGGCTGCCACATATCATGGTGTGATTGGAACGGTGAAGCTTTTGGGTAGCTCTATCTGGAATTTCATCGGAATTTTTTTCAAAAATATCTTTAACGGATGCAGGGAGTATGTTAATATGGTTCCTGACAAAATCACTTTGGCTACAAGTTAATGTTAAATTCAAAGCTGATTAATTAACAGAACTCAGTTTAGGGCACAGTTATGTGCCCTTTTAAAGGGGGATGCTCTAAATTGAGTGCTTAGAGATGGTAAGAGTCTCTGTTGAATATCATCATCTCAACTTGCAAAATGTATTTGTACTAAGAAACTAAAATATATTTAGCATTACTTTCCTTTAATAACAGTCGTATGACTAAAGTTCGTTGCATATTAAACGATGATATCTACATACATGATGCTGGATATGTAAAAATGTAAATTCAAATTCAATCAATTATATGGAAAATAGTAAGAAAGTTTATGTGGGGATGAGTGCGGATATGATACATCCTGGTCATCTTAATATAATCCGCGAAGCGGCAAAACTTGGGTGTGTAACAGTTGGCGTGCTGACAGATGCTGCTATAGCAAGTTACAAGCGTTTACCTTATCTTGACTATAATCAACGATCAGAAATAGTTCGTTCCTTGAAAGGAGTGGATAATGTTGTCCCTCAAGAAACATTGGATTATGTTCCTAATCTTGAGCGGTTGAAGCCTGATTTTGTTGTTCATGGAGATGACTGGATGCAGGGAGTCCAGTCCAATGTTCGTAATCGGGTTATAGAATGTCTGAAACAATGGGGAGGAAAAGTTGTCGATATAGCTTATACCAAAGGCTTTTCTTCTTCCGCAGAAAATGAACGTCTGAAAGAGATAGGAACTACTCCTGAAATCCGTCAGAAACGTCTTCGTCGTTTAATTAATGCCAAGAAGATAGTTCGCATATTGGAATCCCATAATGGCTTGACCGGTTTGATAGCAGAAAATGTATCTGTAATCGTTAATGGCGTTAAGCATGAATTTGACGGTATGTGGTCAAGTTCATTGACAGACTCTACTAGTAAAGGGAAGCCTGACATTGAAGCTGTAGATTTGACCACACGTTTGCATGACTTGAACGACACGTTGGAATGTACAACGAAACCTGTCATATTCGATGGAGATACGGGCGGTAAAATTGAACATTTTGTATTCACAGTTCGTACCTTGGAGCGCTTAGGAATTTCTGCTGTCATCATAGAAGATAAGGTAGGTTTAAAGCAGAATTCTTTGTTCGGTACAGATGCGGTTCAGATCCAAGATACTATTGAAGGATTTTGTAATAAGATCCGTACAGGAAAAAATGCACAAGTGTCGGACGATTTTATGATAATAGCCCGTATTGAAAGCCTGATTGCCGGAAAAAGTATAGACGATGCACTGGCGCGTGCGGCGGCGTATGTGGAAGCAGGTGCAGATGGCATTATGATTCATAGCAAGAATAAAAGTGGGGATGATATTAAGGAATTTTGTCAAAGATTCCGGGTTGCTAACGTATCTACTCCCATTGTTGTAGTACCTACTACTTACAGTCACATAACAGAAACCGAATTGGCTTCATGGGGTGTGAACGTAGTAATTTATGCAAATCACATGTTGCGAAGTGCATACCCCTCTATGGTTAACTGCGCCAAATCAATCCTTATGCACGAACGCTCACAGGAAGCTGTTAATGATTACTGTATGCCTATCAAGGAGATTTTGGAACTTATACCCGGAACAAAAAAAACACTAAAATGATTTCACCTGATTTTTTTATTAATAGCCTTTCCCAGAGAGGCATTGATTTCTTTGCCGGAGTTCCCGATTCATTGCTGAAGAATATCTGTGCCTATATTGCAGATCACAAAGACGGACATCATAATATCATTGCAGCTAATGAGGGTGCAGCTGTAGGTTTGGCTGCCGGACATTATTTAGCTACCGGTCATATACCTGTTGTCTATATGCAGAATTCCGGTGAAGGAAATATCATCAATCCACTGGCGTCGCTTACGGATAAAGATGTTTATAGCATTCCACTCTTGCTGCTTATCGGATGGCGAGGAATGCCAGGTGTGCATGATGAACCACAGCATGTCAAACAGGGGAAAGTGACTATCCCGTTACTTGATGTAATGGGCATTAAGCACGTTGTGATGAGCAAAGATGAAAAAGAATTGTTAAAACAAATAGAAGATGCCCTCTTTTTTATGGAAACAAAAAATGAAGCTTTTGCTTTTGTGATAGAAAAAGATACATTCGATTCGTATGAATTGCAATCAGGCAGTACTTCAACATTGTCAATGAGTCGTGAGGAAACCATTCAGGCAATTGCTTCATCTATCGGTCAAGAAGACTGCATTGTGTCTACTACTGGTATGATTTCTCGTGAGTTGTTTGAGCATCGTACCCAAATGAAACAAGGTCACGAGAAAGATTTTCTCACTGTAGGTTCCATGGGACATGCTTCTCAAATAGCTCTAGGTATAGCATTGGAAAAGACAGACCGTAGGATTTGGTGCTTTGATGGCGACGGAGCTGTAATTATGCACATGGGTTCTATGGCCATTATAGGGAGCAAACAGCCGAAAAATTATATTCATGTAGTCTTTAACAATGGTGCTCATGATTCCGTAGGTGGCCAACCTACGGTGGGCTTGGATATTGATTTGCCGGGGATAGCCCGTTCCGTAAGATACAATGCGGTTCATACGGTTTCTGATATGAACGGTTTGAAAAAAGTTCTGTCGGACATTCGGTTGGAGGATGGTCCTGTTTTGCTGGAAGTGAAAGTAAGGAAAGGCAATCGTAAGGATTTGGGCCGTCCTACTACCACGCCTATACAAAATAAAGAAGCTTTTATGGGGTTCTTGCAAGATAAAGAGTTGAATTAATTATGCAAGAATATTATATCGGACCAGACTTGAACACTCAATTGGCTGCTCTTCTGCAGAAACTAAATGTAACAAAGGTGTTCTTGGTAAGAGGCAAGAAGTCCTATACATCCTGTGGTGCATCGGATGTGATGGATGCCGTATTAAGCGGAAGGGGTATAAAAACTGTCTGTTTTTTTGACTTCTTGACAAACCCTAGAGTTGAAGATGTCAGGAAAGGGGTTCTTCTATGCAAGTCACAATGTCCCAATATCATATTGGCGGTAGGCGGTGGCAGTGCACTTGATATGGCTAAACTGATTCGTTACCATATATATAAAGAAACAGATAGCTATATTCCGCTAGTGGTTATCCCTACAACAGCTGGAACAGGTGCGGAAACAACCCATTTTAGCGTGTGTTATATAAATGGGGAGAAGCAGTCGATAGCTGATTCTGCAATGCTTCCCGATTATGCTTTTGTCTGTTCGGAGTTGACTAGCCATAATGATGCTTATCTGACAGCTTGTACAGGATTTGATGCTGTTGCGCAAGCTATAGAATCCTATTGGAGTGTGAATTCAACGGATGAAAGCCGTAGTTATTCGTTGAAAGCATTAGGTCTGTTATGGAAGCAATTGCCTTTGCTGATAAAAAACTTGAATAATAAGGAGCTAAGAAGTGAAGTCGCAGAAGGGGCGTACTATGCAGGTCGTGCTATTGATATAACGACTACTACTGCGCCTCATGCTTTTTCTTACAAATTCACAAGTCTGTATGGAATACCGCACGGTCATGCGGTGGCACTAACTTTTCCATACTTTTTTGCATTGAATCTTTGTGGTGAAAGACTACAATCTACATTGAATAGTTATGAATATGGACAAAGAATGAAGTTGTTGGTACAATTTCTGGATGCTGATAGAAGTGACTTCTTGTCTTGTCAGCTGCACATGAGTACTTATATTTCTTCATTGGGTTTGTCTGCGAAAGCATTAACATTCGATGAATTAGCTTCTGCTGTTAGCTCTTTTAATGAACAAAGGGGGCGGAATAATCCTGTTGTCATTGATGAGGAGGTAAAAAGCGGATTACAGAATTATTTTATGGAATTAAAAGAGTCGGACAAAGAATAGGTTGATCCTAACCATTTCCAATTTAAATTATTAATTATGCGTATTCAAAATTTGTATTATAAGCTAGGGGGGAAAAAAGGAGGTTTCCTTCAAACCAAGTGGAGTGGATATATACAAAAAAAAACGGTTAAGAGAAATAGAAAGCTATTGCAGGATAAAGGAATATGTGCTCTTGATGCTATGTCGGCAGCCTGTAAAGAAGCTGGTGTCAGCTTTGGAATGGAATTTGGAACCCTGCTTGGAGCCTATCGTAATCAAGGGTTTATTCCTTATGATGATGATATGGACCTTACCATGTGGGCAGAAGACTGTTCTAGGGATTTTGAAAATGTACTACTTAAATATGGTTTCTATAAAAAAAGAGCTTTCTATCTTGTAACCGTAGATTCTAATGGAAAGAGAACAAGGAAGCTGACGGAAATAGCATTGGATTACGATGGATTACAAGTTGACATATTCTTCAGTTTCAGAAAAACGGAAATAACACGCTCGATTTTTGTTTATTGCCCTCCTGTTGTAAATGAAAAAATGACGGCTCGTGAATTTGTACTGCCTATAGGGCTTTCTCCTCGATTAGTGACTGTAAGGAATAAACAATATCCGGCTTTTGCAGACCCTCACAAGACTCTTTCTTTAATTTATGGAGAGGATTTTATGATTCCACGTAAGAATGCCAGTGCGACAAAAAGTATTCAATCAAATGTAATAATTCATGATATGTTTGTAGCTTATGGAGAAGGTTTTATGTTAGAGTAGTGTGGTTGTAGACTTTTATTTCTTTCCATGAAGAGAACATCGGGTTTTGTTGCTGTTATTTGGAGTTTGATTGAACGGTTGTCAAGTCAGGTAATAAGTTTCCTTTTGGGTATTGTATTAGCGAGATTGTTGTCCCCTAGCGATTATGGTATCGTTGGAATGACAATGATTTTTATATTATTGTCAAATGTGTTTATTGAAGCAGGCTTTGCCAATGCATTAATACGTAAAACAAATCGAACTGAGCAGGATTTGTCAACAGCATTCTATTTTAATGTGTTGATTGGCATATTGGCATATTGTATATTATGGATTGGTTCACCGTTTATAGCTGATTGGTTCAAAGAACCTCTTTTGTCTTTATTAATTAGGATATCAGGTGTCAATGTTTTATTAAATTCTTTATGCATCGTTCAAACAGCCTTGTTAACAGCGAATTTAGATATTCGTCGGCAAACAATCATTAATTTGTGTGGGCAAATACCTGCAGGGCTGATAACAGCTATTTTGGCGTATAATGGGTTGGGAGTTTATGCTCTAGTTTTCCAAACAATAATAGCTTCGTGCATTAGGGTTATTATGTTATGGCTTTATACTCCATGGAGACCTCAAGAAAAATTTAATAGAGAATCTTTTCTCTCTTTGTGGAATTTTGGGAGTAAATTACTAGGTGCTAATTTAATAGGAACAGCCTTTAATCAGGTTAGTTCTGTGTTAATTGGCAAATATATAGGAAAAAGTGATTTGGGATATTACTCCAAAGCGTCAAATCTATGTGGAAATATTGATAGCGTTTCATCGGGAGTTGTACAGAAAGTGGCATTGCCTATGTTGTCTGAATTTCAAAAAGACAAAGTTCTATTATCAGAGAAATTTCGTGAAATGATGCGTTTGCTTATCATGGGTATGGCGCCATTGATTTCTTTTTTCTGCTTTACAGCATCTGACATTATTGTAATACTTTGGACTGAAAAGTGGATTCAGTGTGCTTTCGTATTTCAGATACTTATAGTAGGGGCAGCCTTTAATCCTATAGGACACATGAGTCTTAGTTTAATGCAGACAGTTGGAAATTCTGCATTAATATTAAAATTGGAAGTCCCTAAGAAAATTATCTATTGCATTTATTTAGCTATAGGTTTCTGCTATGGCTTAGTCGGTTTGGCTGTCGCCCAAGTATTAATCAATATAACAGGAGCTCTTATTAATATGTGGGCAACAAAGCGTATCGTCAAATATAGTTATATGCGACAAATAGTAGATGTTTTGGGTTATATGGTGATTGCTTTTATTGTGGGCTATATATGGTTTAATATGATACATACTGGATATATGTTCTTTAATATTTTATTAATGTTTATGTTGATTGTGTTTACTTATTTTGCAATACTTGTTATGATTAAGGATGCAATTTTAATTAAATATGTAAGAAAAATAATTGGACTCTAGCTATTAAACCTGTTTAGATGATTTTTTTTCTTCTTTCATATTCGTGCATCATCCATTGTTTCTGTATCATAGAAATGCTACCCATTCTATTTCAGCCTCAAAGGAGTAATATCCTTGGAGTTAGTATTTGATGCGGAAGAGCACAAAAATAACAATATGCAATATTATGCCATCAACTATATGATTAAACATACGATTCTTTTATGAATATTATCTGCGTTTTCATCTTTTTGATAATCAGCTTACTATTAATTGTAAATTTCAAATGTACTTTCATGGTGGTGTCTGCATGTAGTATGGTGTTAGGCTGTATGAATGGAGTGGGACCTTTTGGTATGTACCAAGCTGTTTCAATTGCTGCATTCAGTATTTTTATGTTGCGGTATTTTTATTGGAAGGATATGCGAACTTATCCGCTCTTGTTCAGCTCAATATTATTGATTGTATCTTATGTGTTGAGCAATCATTACGCCGTATACCGTCATTACGGTTCATTGGTTTCCTGCATAGTGGTAGATGTGGCTTCACTGTTTGTATTCTATCAAATTATAAGTAAAAATAGCCGATATATATTTATATATATAAGAACTTGCGTTATTTTGTCGTTGGTTGTTGGTGTATATACCTTGGTAGAAACAATAATTTCCAGTAACCATTATATGTTCATTGTCAATTCATTGGAACTATATTCTCAAGACATCATCGTAGAGGATATACGTTTTGGCATGAAACGTGCGCAAGCTATTTTCGGCATGCACACTACGTTAGGAGGTTTCTCCACTATGATGGCTGGACTTTTACTTTGGGTACGCTTGAATTGTACGCTGTATGTAAAGAAGTTGGGAAAGAAAAAGCTTTCAATAGCTATTGGCTTGATGATTATAGCCGTGTTTCTTACAGGTACGCGTAGTACGATAGCTGGACTGGCCGTAGTGTTAATGTCCTTTTTCAGCTTTAAGCATATAAAGATGAAGTATGTATTCATAGCAATTGTCTCAGTGGTCATAGGTTTTATGGCTTTGGATGCATATCTTGATAAGATAATCCTTTCATTTACCGATACGGAAAGTGTAGGAGGAAGCAATACTGATATGCGTTCCATCCAGTTCGAACTGGCAGCTTTGTTCATGATGCAGTCTCCTTTCTTGGGAAATGGTATCAGCTATACATTTGAATATGTAGCCGATAAGTATAAGGAGATGTGTGGTGCGGAAAGTTTATGGATTCCCATCATGATAGACTTCGGCATATTGGGAATTACAGCTATTATTGTTTTCATTATACAAGTGGGGTATTACATTAAGAAATACTGCGAAATTCGATTGCTTTTTTTCTTATCCTTAATTCCGCAACACTATTATAAATTAAACTTTTTAAGTACCTGAGCAACAAAAAGTTGCTCAGGATTTTGCC
>NZ_JBCOCI010000030.1:0-2097 GCF_040929485.1 Phocaeicola sp. RTP21198st1_B8_RTP21198_201120
AAATTATTATAATCCTTACTTATGCCAATGTTACGTTCTATTTGTTCAGGAGTAATCCGCTTTTGCTCTCTTGGAAGCGTGATAATTAATTTTTCCAACTCTCCGGCCATACGGCTTAAATCTGCTCCAACAAATTCCGCCATCATTTCTGAAGCCTTAGGCTCTATTTCTACTGAACGACGTTTCAAGTAAGAAGATATAAAGCCAGGAAGCTGAGCATCCTTAATCTTTTTCGATTCGAAAAGGACACCTACTTTCTCTATTTCAGCTGCCAATTTTTTTCTTCTATCCAATGTACCATGTTTATGGCATAACACCAGAATTGTAGAATCCAAAGGTTTCTGGAGATAATAAGCAAGCTCTTCAATATTCTTTATATTCTGAGCTTCTTTTACTATTACAACTTGATATTTGGACATCATGGGATAACGCTTGGCTGCATTGATAACAGTCGCGATATCTGTATCAGCCCCATAGACAATAGTCTGATTGAATTCTTTTTCATTTTCATTTAACACCGTTTGTGCTATATACTCAGATATCCGATCTATATAATAAGATTCTTCACCCATTAGATAATAAACAGGCTTATAGATACGGTTTTTCAGTTCACGGGCTATTTCTTCGTATGTTGTTTCTTTTGCCATACACAGTAAAATTACCAGTCAAATTTTAAGTGCTTGACTGTTTTCTTTTCCTCAATAATCATTTGTAATGAAGCAATACCAATCTCCACATGCTCCTCTACATATTGCTGCGTTACAATACTGTCGCTTTTCTCCGTCTTCACCCCTTCAGGAATCATCGGCTGGTCGGATACCAGAAGTAATGCTCCAGTAGGAATATGATTGTAAAAACCGGTAGTAAACAGCGTAGCCGTTTCCATATCCACACACATGGCACGCGTTTTAAGGAGATACTTTTTAAACCCCTCATCATGCTCCCATATACGGCGGTTGGTAGTATATACCGTTCCGGTCCAATAATCGCGGGCATGGTCGCGGATAGCCGACGAGACGGCACGCTGCAACATAAATGCAGGTAACGCAGGTACCTCAGGCGGATAATAATCATTGGATGTTCCTTCTCCACGAATAGCTGCAATGGGCAGAATCAGATCTCCCAACTTATTTTTCCTATCTATGCCCCCACATTTACCTAAAAACAAACATGCTTTAGGCTGGATGGCCCCTAGCAAATCCATAATGATAGCAGCATTGGGACTTCCCATGCCAAAATTAATAATAGTGATTCCTTCCGCATGTGCCGAAGTCATATTGGCATCACGTCCTAGTACCGGCACATTAAATTTGTCGGCAAAAAGTTCCACATATTTATTGAAATTGGTCAGAAGGATGTATTCTCCGAAATCATTCAAGCTTCTTTTTGTGTAGCGGGGAAGCCAGTTTGCTACAATTTCCTCTTTTGTTTTCATAATCTTTTGTATTTTTGCATCGGTTATTACCGAGTTACACTTATGCAAATTTACTAAATGTTATCATTAAACTTACCATCCTACGAAATTAAAATCGCGGAGCGAAATGGAAAAAATGTTATTTTCGATATGCTCCGCAAGAGATATGTCGCCCTTACTCCGGAAGAATGGGTAAGACAACATTTTGTTCATTACCTGACGGATTATAAAGGATATCCGAAGGGATTACTGGCCAACGAAATACAACTAGACTTAAACGGAACAAAAAAACGTTGTGATACTGTGCTCTACAACAAAGATCTAAGTGCCAAACTGATTGTGGAGTACAAAGCTCCACATATAGAAATCACACAAACAGTATTTGATCAGATAACCAGGTATAACATGGTTCTGAAAGTTGATTATCTGATTGTCAGCAACGGATTGAATCATTACTGCTGCCATATTGATTACAATACAAAAACATATCTTTTTCTACCAGAGATTCCCCACTATTCAGAACTGTAGATATATAAAAAACATTCTAAGCAACATCTCCTTACAAGATCTTGCTCAGAATGTGATGAAATTCTTTTTCCACAAAGAAAAAGATACTGCTTCAGGCGATATTATCTCTTGACAGTTTCCAAGTGCTGTTCAGCAATCACACCTGCCAATTCAGG
>NZ_JBCOCI010000030.1:2107-33938 GCF_040929485.1 Phocaeicola sp. RTP21198st1_B8_RTP21198_201120
GCCCAGCCTTGCTGCAGGGCTTATTATATATCAAAAAAGTAACTTTACTTACTTCACTGCTCTTCTTATTCAGCAGTTTTTCTTCTGATAGCTCTTTTGGTAGTAGCTACCGGAGCTTCTTCCACCTTGTGTTCGATTTGTACGCCAGCCAATTCCGGGTCAATCATAATACGTCCGCAATATTCACAAACGATTACTTTCTTACGCATACGGATATCAAGCTGTTTCTGGGGCGGAATCTTGTTAAAACAACCACCACATGCATCACGCTGAACATACACAATTCCCAATCCATTTCGAGAATTTTTACGGATACGTTTAAACGCCTGCAACAGACGCGGTTCGATAGTTGTTTCCAATACTTTTGCTTTCTCTCTCAGCTTTTCTTCTTCCTGCTTGGTTTCAGAAACAATTTCTTCCAATTCGGATTTCTTCGCTTCCAAGTCCTTCTTTCTTTCATCCAAGTCTTGATTACTGTGCTCTATCTCCTCGCTCTTTGCTTTTTCCGCTGCAATATATTCCTTTATGCGTTTCTCGCAAAGCTCGATTTCCAATGACTGGAATTCAATTTCCTTTGTCAACACATCATATTCGCGATTATTACGCACATTATCCTGCTGAGCTTTATATTTTTCAACAGAAGTCTTAGCTGTCTCAATTTCAATTTTCTTAGTCGCAATGTTTGATTTCAGTTCCTCGATATCAGCTTTAATTTTCTCGATACGAGTACTCAAACCGGCGACCTCATCTTCAAGGTCTTGAACTTCAAGAGGAAGTTCCCCTCTCAGGGTCTTAATCTTATCGATTTCAGACAACATGGTCTGCAACTGATACAAAGCCTTCAGCTTTTCTTCCACTGTTAATTCGCTCGGGTCTTTCTTTGCTTCTCTAGCCATAGTTTTTTCTTACAAATATTTAATAGGATTTGTATTTACCCGGGTTATCTGGACTTCCAGTTCCGGAAACATCTCCTGCATGATTGAATAAAATATTTCTTTTGTATACTGCTCACTCTCATAATGACCTACTTCAGCTACCAGAATATTATTCTCGTAATTGAAATAATCATGATATTTCACTTCACCCGTGATAAATACATCAGCATCGGCACTTACCGCTTTAGGCAATAAAAATGCTCCAGCACCACCGCATAACGCTACTTTCTGTATCAAACGACCAGATAAACGAGTATGTCGCAGACAGCCCACTTCGAACGTCTTCTTGATGCGTTTCAAGAAATCCAGTTCGGTTTCAGGTTCTTCCAATTCTCCGATCACCCCCGAACCTACTTGTGTCCAAGTATTTTTCAACGGATAAAAATCAAAAACCGGTTCTTCATAAGGATGTGTTGCCAATAATGCTTTTACCGCCATAGCCTTTTTAAAAACCGGAAGAATCGTTTCTATACGCACCTCGGACTCCTTATGCAATTCGCCTATTTCTCCACAGAACGGACTGGCTCCTTTCTGCGCACGGAAAGTCCCCTCACCTTCCAAATTATAGCTGCATGAATCATAATTACCTATGCAACCACAACCGGCTTCAAATAAAGCTTTTCTCACTCTATCAGCCTGTGCATCCGGCACAAAAGTTACAAGCTTCAATAAATATTCTTCTTTCGGGTCTAATATGCGTACATTTCTGAGACCTATCTTTTCAGCTATTTTATAATTGACACCTCCGGGTGCATTATCCAGATTGGTATGTGCCGAATAAATGACAATATCATTTTTAATGGCTTTCAAAACACACCGTTCAATGTAATCCCGACCAATAATAGATTTATAACCTTTAAATATAAGTGGATGATGTGATATAATCAGGTTGTATCCCAACATGACAGCTTCATCCACAACAGCTTCAGTAACGTCCAGACACAACAAAGCCCCTGTTGCTTCCGCTTCTGTCAGTCCAACTTGCAATCCGGCATTATCAAATCCGTCTTGCAAAGGCAGAGGCGCGAACCTTTCAAGGGCACTTACTATTTCCTTAATTTTCATTCGTTCGCGAAAATTTGATTGCAAAGATAATCAATCCATTTGAATTTAAAAAGCAACCAAGCTATTTTTTATACTTTCCCCACTTTATCATTTTATTTTTCAAAGCATAACGTTCGTCAACAACACGGTCTGTCGGAAAAAAAGTAAGATGAATACGCCATCCGCCCGAATGAAACGTAAATTTGCGGGCTGATATTCCTGTTTCTATCAGAGCTAGTTTATCAATGATAAATGCTTTAATATCTACAGGAAATTCCTCTCCTTCATACATTATATCCGCAGTGACAAAGAAACCGGGAGTTGATAATTCTGCTATATATTTCCAAATTTGCTCATTCATGTTTTTCTATTTTATTGAAAGAAATATATAATGTATACAAAGCAAGGAAAGACCCTACTTCCGTTTGGTATCCTTATGAACTCGTAACAACCGGCCATAACTGTCGAATGATTTCCGTGAAGCCAGAAAAATGGTCATCATTAGTGAAAGCATAGATGCCACCACAGTTATAACTACAATCATAATCTGATATTTGATAGCCACATGTGGCGAACTTCCTCCCAATATCTGCCCAATCATAGTTCCCGGCAATGCAACAAGCCCTGTTACTGCCATATTGGCAATGCCCGGACTGAACGCTTTAATAAGAGCCTGACGCACAAATGGAGCTATCGCCTCATTACGGGTAGCGCCATTCCCCAACAGAAAATAATAAAGTTGCTGTTCCCTACGCAATCCGGCATAGTAAGTATTTAATCCTATCACATTCACTCCCAACATATTCCCCATGATTATACCAAAAACCGGAATAAAATACTGGGCACTGAAGATGTTATCCAACTTTAATACAAAGCCAAGGAAATAAAGTCCGACAAGCACCACTGTTACAAAAAAACCGATAGAAATAGGAATCATCAAAATTCCGCGTTTTAACCGCGTACGCGTCAAAGCCGTTTCAGCAGCCACCCCAACCATGATGATCACCCACAAAAAATTAATAAACGGATTGTTCCATTCAAACAGAAAACGAAGATAAGCCCCAATCAAAAACAACTGTATAATCATACGTACTGTGCCTATCAGAACCGGTTTAAGCAAGCCCGTCTTGAAACGCCATAAAAAATAAACCGGAATAAGCATCAGCAGCAATCCTACTCCCAAACTGCCATAGTCTATATCAATTGTTCCCATCAGTCAGATTATAAAGTAAATACCTTGTCGCATCCGGCAGCAAACTGTTTGTCATGCGAAACAGACAATATAGTCATTCCTTTACTGCATAAGGATTTAAAGAAGTTAATCACCCGTAAACACGATTCCGGATCAAGTGCCGAAGTCGGTTCGTCCACTACTAGTAAAGGTTTGTCAAGCAAGGCTGTCACTGCCAACATGATACGCTGACGCTGACCACCCGACACTTCATTTACCCGTTTATCATAAAGTTTCTCTTCCAATCCTAATGATACGAAATAATCCATCAGCCGCTCTTTGCTGAATCCCGCCTCACGATTTGCCTTCAGTTCAAAAGGCATCCGCACCATTTCACTGACCCATTCCGAAGGAAGAGCCAACTCCTGGGGAATCCATGCTATTTTCTTTCGGATATGATCCGCCGTCTTAGGTGCCAGCAGTGTGCCGTCCACCCTTATTGTCCCTTCACTTAAAGGAACAAAGCCCAAAACAGCTTTCAGCAATGAAGATTTTCCACTGCCGGAACCACCACAAATGCATACACTTTCTCCGTAATGAACTTGCAGGTCAAGTCCTCTGAAAAGAGTCAGATTACCAAAACTTATAGATATATTTTCTATATTAATCATCACATTAAAACAAAAAGAGTCGGGAGCATTCACTGCTGCCGACTCCACATAATGTATTAAAAATAAAATAAATGTGTCGAAGTTTAATATGCTCTCGCAAAGAGAACACGGCGAGCAGATGGTTTTCCGGTTACCATACACTTGCCCGGAGTCAGGCTCTCTTCATCAGCATCAAAAGGAAGACAACGAATTGTTGCCTTGGTATCCTCTTTAATCCGGTCTTCCGTTTCCGGGGTTCCATCCCAATGAGCCAGAATAAAGCCACCTTTCTCTATCTGTTCCTTGAAATCATCGTATGAATCCACTTTCACGATATGTTCGTTACGATAGTTCAATGCCTTCTGATAAATATTGTTCTGAATATCCTCCAACAATTGTTGTACATATTCTTCGATTCCGTCGCAAGAACGAGTTTCTTTTTCCAATGTATCACGACGCATCACTTCCATTGTATTGTTTTCAAGATCACGGCCACCCATTACCAAGCGAACAGGCACACCTTTCAGTTCGTAATCTGCAAACTTGAATCCCGGACGCTTATTGTCTGCATTATCATATTTCACAGAAATACCCATTGCTTTCAACTTGTTGACAATGCCTTCTACTTTTGCATCAATCTTCTTCAGCATTTCATCATTCTTATAAATAGGAACGATAACTACCTGAATAGGAGCCAAATGTGGTGGCAACACCAATCCGTTATCATCAGA
The DNA here is from genome assembly GCF_040929485.1 of Phocaeicola sp. RTP21198st1_B8_RTP21198_201120. Taxonomy (NCBI): domain Bacteria; kingdom Pseudomonadati; phylum Bacteroidota; class Bacteroidia; order Bacteroidales; family Bacteroidaceae; genus Phocaeicola; species Phocaeicola sp. RTP21198st1_B8_RTP21198_201120. The sequence goes on from NZ_JBCOCI010000030.1 coordinate 6,639, forward strand.
GTGAGTCATTATCAATGCACCCATCAAACGGGTAGATACTCCCCAGGAAGTAGCCCAAACATAATCCAGCTTATTGTTTTTGTCAACAAACTGTACATTGAACGCTTTCGCAAAATTCTGTCCCAAGAAGTGAGAAGTACCACATTGCAATGCCTTTCCATCCTGCATCAAACCTTCGATGGTGTAAGTATCCAACGCACCCGCGAAACGTTCATTAGCCGATTTTACCCCTTTGATTACCGGGACAGCCATATACTTCTCGGCGAAGTCACCATACACATGCAACATTTTCTGTGCTTCCGCTTCTGCTTCCTCGCGGGTCGCATGAGCCGTATGACCTTCCTGCCACAAGAACTCCGCAGTACGCAGGAACAAACGGGTACGCATCTCCCACCGCATAACATTTGCCCATTGGTTGCACAAGATAGGCAGGTCACGATAGGAATTAATCCAGTTCTTATATGTACTCCAAATGATTGTTTCAGATGTAGGGCGGATAATCAATTCTTCTTCCAGTTTGGCAGCCGGATCTACGATAACACCCGAACCGTCCTCTGCATTCTTCAGACGATAGTGAGTAACTACAGCACACTCTTTGGCAAATCCTTCTACGTGCTCAGCTTCACGGCTAAGGTAAGATTTCGGGATAAGCAACGGGAAATAGGCATTTACGTGACCGGTTTCCTTAAACATATCGTCCAACTGACGCTGCATTTTCTCCCAAATGGCGTATCCGTAAGGCTTGATAACCATACATCCACGCACAGGTGATTGTTCAGCCAAATCGGCCTTCACCACCAAGTCATTATACCACTGAGAATAATTCTCGCTTCTTTTGGTAAGTTCTTTCAATTCTACTGCCATGCTATATCGTTATTTTTGTTTTTCCTTTTTAAGAGTTTGCAAAATTAGTAAAAAAGCATGGGAAAGTACTAATGATTTAGCAAAAATATAGAGTCGAAAAATATAAAAATAACTTATTGATAACGATAATACCACCAATAGGTATCACCATATTCCCGCCGCATACGGTTTTTCTCTTCCACTGGTGATGAAAATTCCTTCTGACGGTTAAGAAACTCATCCAAACGCCGCACCATCAGCGTGTCTTTAACTTCTCTTCCATATCCAGGATGAGTCCGTTTATAAAGCACCAATGCCTCACGATAATAACGCGGCAATGTATCTTGCTCGAAACAATACATATCAACCGCCGATACAAATTTATCCAATTTCTTATCCAGCAGCAATGCACTCATATAATAATTCAAAGCGGTATGTCTACCTATTTCATCACGACAGATACGAGCCAAAAAGTCTACTGTCTCTTCTGCAACATGTGGTCTTACACCAAGATGAGCATACAAGCTATCGGCATTCAAGCGCAAAGTTTCCTGAGAATGAGGCGCAAACAAAAGCCCTTCCGCACCATAATATTGAGGGTATTCAAACAAATGCTCCCCCATGGTACCTTCCAAAGACATAGCATAGGCTCTAAGCACTGTCAATGTACGGGTTGTTTCCAAAGACTTTGCTCCTATCATCCGTGCAGCTTCATAATGATGATTACGGATAGCCTGCTCCACAGCCAGTTCATGATGAAAATTCACATTCGTATTTCCTATACCTACCGTCATCAGGCATAAAAGTGTCAAAATTGCTAAGTTAGAGTTTATTAAGCCCAATATAGAACCCTCTTGATTCAACCAGGAACGAAACACACGCCGTAAAGTATAGACAACACCTATATATATAAGCAAAAGCAACGGCAGCAGCCAAAACCATTTATCCTCTATGTTTCCTCCGTGGAAAATAGTCCGGTCCACATCCGTCAGCACTCCCAGCAACAGACAAGACGGGAAATAAGAAAGTGTTCGCACAGGGCCTTTTAATCCCATCAATCCATTGATTCCCCAACGGAATACCAATAAAACCACTGTAATGATGATAGCTCCTGCCAACGGAGAATAATGTGTCTTTCCTTGTGACAATGAATAATGCAATGCACCTACGACATCTTTCTGAAGCACAAAAAGATAGACAATACTAAAAATAGAGAAAAGAAGACCGCACGCAACCGTGAGGATGCGGGCGGCTCTTTTATAGGATAAGCTGTTGTTGCTGCTCATAAATTACTCTTTCACTTTTTTCAATACCACAGCCGAACGGGCAGGCAGATACAGTTTCAGCCATTCCTTTTTATCCTTCTTATAAAGAGGGTCGAAATTAGTGAAATGACGTATACTGTCATCAGCCAGACCATTGCCTCCGAAAGCTGTCGCATCCGTATTCAGTACCACATCATACGCCCCGACAGGCACTAGGAAACCATAGTCTGTAAATGACTTGGTAGGATTGAAATTAAATACAAAAATCAAATTCTTACGCCGGTAAGCCAACACTTGGTCACCATCGTTATGCCATACCTCAATCACTGGAGTATCCTGAATATTTTTCACACTTTCAATGAGGTGGACCATAGCTGAATCAAAATCGCCCAAGTAATGGTAACACAGGTTCTTATTATCAAAAAGTCCCCACTGACGACGGGCATATTTATGCGACCATCCGTTACCTTCACGTGGAAAATCAATCCATTCGGGATGCCCGAATTCATTACCCATAAAGTTCAAATATCCTCCATTGATGGTAGAGGCAGTAAGCAAACGAATCATCTTATGCAATGCGATGCCACGATGCACTGTATAATTTTCATCCCCTTTCTGGAAATGCCAATACATATCAGCATCTATCAGACGGAAAATAATAGTCTTATCGCCCACCAATGCCTGGTCATGGCTTTCGGCATACGAAATAGTCTTCTCGTCCTTACGTCTGTTGGTCACTTCCCAGAACATGCTGCTCGGTTTCCAGTCTTCATCAATCTTCTCCTTGATTGTTTTAATCCAATAATCCGGAATATTCATGGCCATACGGTAATCAAACCCATATCCACCATTTTGAATCGGTGCTGCCAACCCGGGCATACCCGAAACTTCTTCCGCAATGGTAATCGCTTTGGAATTTACCTGATGAATCAACTTGTTGGCCAATGTCAAATAACAAATCGCATTATCATCCTGATTCCCGTTAAAGTAATCCCCATAATTACAGAAAGCCTCTCCCAAGCCGTGGCTATAATACAACATAGATGTCACACCGTCAAAACGAAAACCGTCAAAACGGAACTCATCCATCCAATACTTACAATTGGACAGCAAGAAATGAATCACTTCATTCTTACCATAATCAAAGCATAAGGAATCCCATGCCGGATGTTCACGCCGGCCGCCCGGATAGAAGTATTGATTAGGATCACCGGCAAAATTGCCAAGTCCCTCCACTTCATTCTTCACGGCATGAGAGTGAACAATATCCATAATGACGGCAATTCCCATTCTATGCGCCGTATCAATCAATTCCTTCAATTCATCCGGTGTACCGAAACGGGATGACGGAGCGAAAAAGCTGGAAACATGATACCCGAAACTCCCATAATAAGGATGCTCCTGAATAGCCATAATCTGAATACAATTATATCCGGCTTCCGCTATACGCGGCAATATTTTCTCACGGAACTCATTATAAGTGCCTACCCTTTCTTCTTCCTGAGCCATACCGATATGACATTCATAAATCATCAAAGGATCAGTCTTTGCACGGAACACCTTCTTTCTAAACCGGTAAGGATTCTCCGGCTCCCAAACCTGTGCGCTGAATATCTTTGTCTGATCATCCTGTACCACACGGTTAGCCCATGCTGGTATACGTTCTCCTTCACCGCCATTCCAACGGACTTTCAGTTTATACAAATCACCATGCTTTATAGCACCGCTTTGTAATTCCACCTCCCATACGCCAGGAGAGTTCTTTACATGGTACATCCTATAATCGCCATGCTCTTTCCAGTCGTTGAAATCTCCGATAAGATAAATTTCCTTCGCATTCGGAGCCCATTCACGGAACACCCACCCTCTTCTGGTACGATGCAAGCCGAAATATAAATATCCGGTGGCAAAGTCCGACAAAGTTCCTTTGCCTCCGGTCAGTTCCAATTCTTTGTCTAATGCATGCTGATGGCGTCCTTCAATCGCTGCCGAATACGGTTCCAGCCAAGGATCACTTTCTATTATGCCTAATTTAGGAGTGGTATTTTCCATAATATGATTACTTGTTAGTTATTCTCTTTCAAACCAAAACTTTAACGATCACTTTTTTCACGCCGTCAGGAGACACTCCCGGAGCATGAGCATCCTGTGGAAAAAAGATGGCAAACATTCCCGGCTTTACAGGAATATAGCTTTCGGCAAGTCCCGGATAGAACGAGATATCCTTATCTGCATCATAGTCTGCTTCGGGAAGATCTTCACGGGCTGTATAACCCATCACTTCCACCCCTGACAGAGGAATCTGTATATCAATAAACTGATTATGAGTTTCTAATTTTGCTTCTTCTTTAGTTTTAGGCTTGGTCTGAGAAAAGTTTACTACCAGATCATCACCCTGTAATTTTACTTTTCCTAATTCCTGAGCGTTCAAGTCTGTAGCCTTCAGATATTCCATTGCTTTAGCGAACAAAGGATTCAATGAAGCGTACTTTTCTAAGTTTTCTAATCTGTCTACTACCATAATTATTTCATTTTAATGGTTAAAATATTGCTTTTATCATTCAAAGTCGTCTATTGTGAAATTTGTAAAATCAGCAAAACGCTTCAGTTGCTTGAAAACATCCTCTACTTTGTCCAACAGGTCAGGGGCAAGGAAAAACGCATCAGGCACCATATAAGCACAGGTATAATCCTTACATTTTAAATAATCAATATATTCAAAATCTTTCGGAAATCCTTTGGGAGCCGTTTTTAAGTGATTTTCTCCGATAACAGGAAAGTATTGCTTGAACGCAGGATCTTCCACAATTTCTCTGTATTCATCTATGTTGTCATAAATGGACTGGCGGACAGCTTTCAGCACTTTAGATTCCAGACACCAGCTTCCACCAGCAAGCATACAGTTATCATGCTCTATATGAACATAATATCCACAATGTTCTGATTTCTTTCCACGGGCGTTGATATAGCCGCCCAAGTGTATTTTATAAGGAGTCTTATCACTAGAAAAACGCGTGTCACGATAAATTCGGTATGTACAGTCCTTAGCTTGAATACCGACAATACTTTCGTCAAACAACGAAATACGGGCGATGATTGCTGTCAGTAATTCCTCAAACTCTTTTTGAGCTTTCAGATATTCATCCTTATGCTCCTGAAACCACTCCCGATTATTGTTTGTGGCCAGGTTTTTTAAAAATTGAAAGATAACAGATACATCCATGTTACATTATGTTCATGTGTTCACTTGACAAACTTACAAAATATATTTGTAACGAACTAGAAAAAAGCGAAGTATTTATTTTTTTCCCAAGACCTTGAGAAACCCATCATGCAGCTTTCCATTGGTAGCCAACACTTCATGACCGGAATAGAAATCTCCCCCTCCGCTGTAATCTGTCACTTTTCCACCGGCATTCATCAAGATTATCGAACCGGCCGCAATATCCCACGGTCCCAGCAGTCCTTCTATACGGGCTTCAAAGCGACCGGCAGCTACATAGCAAAGTTCTGCCGCAGCTGCTCCTTGCAGGCGCATACCTCCCACATTTCCATACAACTCGTGCACAATATGCTCCGCCAATGGCTTATACTTTTGCGAATCGTATGGAAAGCCTAACGCCACAAACGCTTCGTCCATATCAGAAACATCTGATACATGTATTTCTTTGTTGTTCAGATAAGAAGGCGCTCCTTTATAAGTCCAGTAAAGTTCATCGCGGCATACTTCATACACCACTCCAACCAGCAGTTCTTCTTTACTACGAAGGGCGATACTCACACAATAAGGAGCATTATTATGGATAAAATTGGTGGTTCCGTCCAGCGGGTCTACCAGCCAGCAATAGTTTTCCGTAGTCAGGCTGCCCGAACCTTCTTCGGCAATGAATCCTGCTTCGGGAAGCAATTCCCGAAGTTGAGCCACAATACGGCGTTCCGATTCTTTATCTACATACGATACATAGTCGTGAGCATTTTTCTTCTCTACCTTGCTACGGTCAAAACCGCTACGCTCTTTACGAAGAAAAGCACCCGCCCGGAGTGCTATTTCACGTACTTTCAACGTTATCTTCTCTAAATCCAACATTATATTCTTATTTTTGTTCCGCATCCAGCGTTCCAAACTTATAAACACCTTTACGGATTACATTTCCATTCTTGTCAGTCTCCACAAAAGCGCCGTGTTTCTTCCCTTGTTTGAAAAATCCGTCATAGCGTACTCCGTTCTTATCTTCAAGCACGCCTTTGCCGTCTTCCTTTCCTTTTACGAAATGGCCCTTATATTTGGTTCCGTCAGCCGTACGCAAAGTGCCTTCACCGTCGGCCATGTTGTTTTTCCATTCACCTTCATAGTCATCGCCGTTCGCCCAGATATAGTGTCCTTTACCGCTGCGCTGGTTATTCACCCACTGCCCTTCATACACAGCACCGTTGGCCCATGTAAAGGTTCCGGTCCCATGCTGCTCGCCGTTCTTGAACTGCCCTACATACTTGTCGCCATTCTTGTGTACATAAATTCCCTGCCCGGTACGTTCACCGTTTACGTAGTCACCTTCGTAACGGTCACCGCTATTAAAGTAATAAATACCTTTACCATGCTGCACGTCATCCTTCCAGTCGCCCACATACTTGTCACCGTTGACATAGTAAAATGTCCCCTTTCCGTCACGTGCGTCATCTTTCCACTCACCTTCATATTTTGACTGGTCGGGCCATACCATAACGCCCTGTCCGTTTTTCTTGTCTTCTTTCCATTCGCCCTCATATTTGGCTCCTGCTTTCCAGGTATAAGTACCCTTTCCGCTACGTTTGTCCTGAAACCAGTTACCTATATAAACATCTCCGTTATAATAATACATAGTGCCTTCACCCTGCTGATAGTCGGCAAACCACATACCTTCATACCGGTTATTATTCATAAAATAATAGGTTCCGCTGCCGTGTTGCTGATCCTGGAACCATTGCCCCACATACTTTTCTCCATCGTGAAACGTATATGTCCCGTTCCCCTCGCGTTTACCTTTTATATATTCCCCTTCGTAGGTATTTCCGTTCTTGTAGATTGTTTTTCCTTTACCGTTTGGTTTTCTACCTTTCAGCTCTCCGGTATATTCGCCCCCGTCTTTAAAAGTATAATTCCCGATTTTTATCTGAGCGGTGGCCAATGTACTGACCGATGCCAAAAGCAATAATATATATATGTATTTCTTCATTGGTTCGTTACTTATAATAGATAAGATTTACGCCAAAGATACGATTTTCTATCTTTGGACATGATAGGTTATTACACTTTTTTACCCGCAATGACCTCTATTAAGTTTTCTTTGCAGAAATACTTTTGAGCCAATATGCGTATTTCTTCTCTGGTGATTCCCCGGATGGCATCCAGCGAACGGATAAAGAAGCGTTCGTCCAGCCCTGCCGTTTCTATATAAATCCAGGCATCAGACAAAGAAAAAGGTCCCTCGTACGACCGGCATAAATCGCCCAGCATATAGTTCTTCACCATTTCCAATTCTTCTTGAGGAACGAGATCATTACACAATTTGTCCATCTCCCGATAAACTTCTGTTATGATAGAATTCACATATTCATTGGCCGCCTCGGTACTGACAGTCAGTATTCCCGTTCCCGGATAGGACACAATGCCTGCGCCGATACCGTATGTATATCCCTTGTCTTCACGGATATTGGACATCAGACGGCTTCCGAAATACCCTCCGAACAAAGTGACCATGACACGTGCCTTCAAAAAGTCCGGATGATGACGGTCCATTACGAAACATCCCATTTTCAAGGAACTTTGAAGTGCATCCTCACGTTCTATAAAGATACGCTTTTCTTTGGTGGTAACCGGAGGAACAAGCGTTGTCTTTGCTTTTTCCGTCACTTCCCCCCATTGTCCACTTCCCAAGTTATCTTCTATACAACGGATAATTTCCGATGTGACCTTTCCCGAAATATATACCGAACAATTACCCGAATGATAATATTTCCGATAAAACGAACGGAGCACCTCCGGGGTAATCCGGTCATAATCCTCCGCTACCGCATAGCGCCCGAAAGGATGCTCCGGACCGAACAAGGCTGTATTCAACTGCTTTCGGGCAATCATTTCCACCCGGGTGCTGTTCACCAGAAATTGCTGTTTGTTCGTATCGGCCACCACGGAAAGTTCCTTTGCCGGAAACGTAGGAGCCTTTATCATCTCGGATATGACGGCCAGCGTGCGGGCAAAATATTTATTCAGAGAGTAAAGTGTTATGAATCCATAGTTCACGGAAGAAGATAACTCCAGCCAGGCTCCGTAATAATCCAATCGCTCCGCAATCTGTGAAGACGTTAAATTTCCAGCTCCCTCACGCAGCATCCTATTGGCGAACATAGCCTGCAACGGCTGTTCCTGATTCCATTGTCCGCCTCCTATCAGAAGATCAAAACGTACAACATCCTCGGTTCCCGCATGAATGATATTCAGAGGCATCCCATTCTTCATCGTCCTCCTGTCGGGACGGGTTATACTGAATTCGCTTAGTTGGCGGATTGGCGGTGGGGTGGTTCTGTCCAGCATTTACTTCCCCTCCCTCTGTTTTAAAAATGCTTCGGCACGTGCCAGATCCTGAGGCGTATCAATGCCTATTGTCTCCACTTCACTGATTCCCACCTTAATAGTATAACCATTTTCCAGCCAACGAAGCTGCTCCAACGATTCAGCCAGCTCCAGCGAAGATTGTGGAAGCGAAGTTATTTCTTTCAGTACATCGGCCCGATAAGCATACAGACCGATATGTTTATAGTAAGTATGCCCTTTCAGCCAGCCTTCCTTCTCCGCGTTACGTTGGAAAGGAATGACGGAACGGCTGAAATACAAAGCATTCATATTCTTATTAACCACCACTTTCGGAGAATTTACATTCTCCAAAGCTTCAAACCCGTCTTCGGGAGTGAAAGGTTTCACCAAAGTCGCAATCTGTGTAGCCGAATCTTCAAAGCAAGCTTTCACAGCTTCAAGCTGTGATCTTTGAATAAAAGGTTCATCACCTTGAATATTTACAACCACATCATATCCTTGTCCTACTTTGGTATACGCTTCATAACAACGGTCTGTGCCACTTTTATGGTGAACGGAGGTCATGACCACTTTTCCGCCAAAAGCTTTTACGGCGGATTCAATGCGTTCATCGTCCGTCGCTACGTATGCTTCATCCAATATACCGGCTACTTGTTCATAGACTCTCTGAATCACAGGCTTGCCTCCCAAGATGGCCAAAGGTTTGGCCGGAAAACGTGTTGAGGCATATCTCGCAGGAATAATTCCAATAAATTTCATGGTACCATTTCTTTTATATATTCATGCAAAAGTAACAAAAACATTTCATACATTTGCACCATTAATGCAATAAATGTTATGGACGAACACCATTGTTTGCTTTGTATGGGCTCTAATACAAACCGTTACGCGCAACTCTCGGTTGCACGGGAAGCATTACGTGCCACATTTCCTGATATTCATTTCGGCGAGATGATGGAAACGGAAGCTGTTGGCAGCAGCTTTCACTCCCCTTTCAGCAATCAACTGGCCAAATTCAGCACAACGCTTTCACCCGATTCTGTTCATGATTTGTTTAAAGAATTGGAACGACGCTGCGGACGGATTCCTGAAGACAAGGCTCAAGGAGTAGTAAAACTGGATATTGACCTACTGGTCTTTGACAATAAGATATTGAAACCGGAAGATATGGAAAGAGAATATATCCGCCGTGGAATGTCTGTGCTTTTTTAGAATTTATACCTTTTATATATTAATCATTATTCACCTTGTGATAACCCGCCTCCATATCCCCCTACGGCAAACGATAGTGTTACTGAAAGGGCCAGCCTGACAGGTGGGAAAACAGCTAAGTATTTTCATTGGCAGACCTAAGGCTTTCTACCAGGAAGGCTAAGGCTTTCCGGCCGTTCTATTTCTATCTCCATAGGCTTTGGAGTTATCTCCATAACCTTTGGAGTTATCTCCGCAGCCTTTGGAGTTAACTCCATAAGCTTTGGAGATAGAACACAACAGGGAAAAAAGCCTTAACCTGCCAAGAAAAAGAGGTTAGCCTTCCTTGAAAAAACATTTAATAAAAACTAAAGAACACATTTTTTTCACTTCATCTGTTTGTTGTTTCCAATGATTCCTTATACATTTGCGTTTACTAACAATTCTGTTAAACAAATATGATAATATGAAAGAAGAAACGAGCAATACAGAACAATCCATACTAAAATCCGCTGAAAAAGAATTCCTTAAGAAAGGATTCTCCGGAAGCAAGACAACAGAAATAGCTAAGGAGGCTGGTGTAACCCATGCCATGCTGCATTATTATTTCCGTACAAAAGAGAATCTGTTCAACAAAGTATTTGAAGAAAAAGCCAAGCAACTGGCCGATACATTCCTTTCTCGTGTAGATGAGTCATTGCCTTTTTTGGAGAAAATAAAATGTTTCATTGAAGCACACTTCGACCTTTTGACTGCTAATCCCGAACTACCTTTATTTATATACAGGGAGATTCTGACCAATGAATGCGGAAAAGAAATTTGCCGTAAAACCTTGTTCCCTAATTTCCGGTTAGCAATCAGTCTGCTCGACCGGTCACTGCAAGAGGAAATAAAGAAAGGCACAGTACGCCCCGTCAAAGCGGAAGATTTAATGGTCAGCGCCATTTCACTCAATATCTTCGTCTTTGTGGCAAACCCACTGATACAATTGTTTGTGGAAGAAAAAGGTGAAGAATATCATCAATATATGGAACGCAGAAAACAAGAAAATGTAGAAATCATATTAAGCAGATTAAGAAAATGAAAAGGTTATTCATTCTCACAACCTTTCTTCTTGGCATCAGTCCCATTTGTTTGAATGCACAGGAACTCACGCTGGAAGAGTGTCAGCAGCAAGCCCGGGCACATTATCCGCTGATTAAACGATACGGGCTGATTGAAAAGACGAAAGAATACAATATCTCTAACGCTGACAAGGGTTATCTGCCGCAAGTTTCATTATCCGCCAAAGCCAGTTATCAATCGGATGTAACGGAAATACCCGTTGACCTACCCGGAATTGATATTCGCGGTATGCGCAAGGATCAATACCAAGCCATGCTGCAACTGGACCAAGTGGTATGGGACGGTGGTAACATCCGGGCACGGAAAGAGGTAACCCGTGCCACATCCGAAGTGGACAAACAGAAACTGGAAGTGGACATGTATGCCATCAACGAACGGGTAAACCAACTTTTTTTTGGTATCCTGTTATTGAAAGAGCAATTGAAGCAAAACCAGCTTATGCAGGAAGAATTACAAAGGAATTATGACAACGTTACAGCGTATGTAAAGAATGGTATTGCCAATCAAGCTGATTTGGATGCTGTAAAAGTGGAACAATTGAACAACATACAGCAACGTCATACTCTGGAAGCCACATATCGTGCTTACAGCGAGATGTTGAAGATCATGATTAACCACCCTACTCCTTTAACCGGGAACACACTAAAGAAACCAGATGTAAATGCCTTATTATATAAAGGAGAAGCCTATTCTGCAGAATTCATCCGACGTCCGGAACTTAACTTGTTTGCGGCACAAAATCAGCAACTGGAGGCGCAACGTAAACAACTTACCGCCAAGAACCTGCCTAGGTTAGGCATATTTGTACAAGGAGCATACGGCAACCCGGGACTGAATATGCTGAAAAATGAATTTTCGGCCTATTACGTAGCAGGCGTACGCCTTTCCTGGAACTTCAGTAACCTATATACTCGCAAGAATGAATCTCGCCAATTAATACTGAATCAACAAGATGTGAACGTACAGAAAGAAACGTTCTTGTTTAACACTCATCTGGAAATCACTCAAAACAACAGTGAAATTAAGAAACTGACGGAACTGATGAAGAACGATGAGGAGATTATCACCCTACGTAACAACATTAAAAAATCAGCCCAAGCAAAAGTTGCCAACGGAACACTGACCGTTACAGAAATGCTACGTGAAGTAACAGCCGAGAACATTGCCAGGCAGGATAAGATCCTGCATGAAATTCAGTTATTATCAGCCATTTACGAATTAAAATATACAACAAACCAATATGAGAACAAATAAATATATCTTGCTTGCCGCCACTCTGTTCAGTTTATCCTCTTGCGGAAACAAGAAAGGCGACTATGATGCATCAGGCACATTTGAAGCTACCGAAGTAATTGTATCCTCCGAAGCCAATGGCAAGATCATGCAATTCAATATAGAAGAAGGACAGTTATTAAAGGCCGATGAAGAAGTGGGGTGTATAGATACCTTACAACTCTATTTGAAAAAGATGCAGTTACTGGCCAGCGGTAAAGCGATAGCCAGCAAAAGCACGGACATCAATAAACAGATAGCTGCCACAAAAGAACAAATCGGCAAAGCCGAATATGAAAGAAAACGCACAGAAAACTTGCTGAAGGAAAATGCCGCCACCCAAAAACAAATAGATGATATTGACTCCCAGATTGCCGTTCTGAAAAAACAGTTGGAAGCACAGATCTCTACGCTTCAACGCGGCAATGCCAGTATCACAGAAGAAAGCTCGGCCTACGAAATACAAGTAGCCCAACTGGATGACCAGCTTCGCAAATGTCACATTACCAGTCCGATTTGCGGAACAGTACTGGCCAAATATGCCGAAGCCGGGGAACTGGCCACGCAAGGAAAACCTTTATTTAAAGTGGCGGATGTGCAACATCTTTTTTTACGCGCCTATATCACCGCCGATCAATTATCTCAACTGAAATTAGGAGATAAAGTAAAAGTGTTTTCTGATTTAGGAGAAGATGACCGCCGGGAATACGAAGGGACAATCACCTGGATTTCAGACAAATCGGAATTCACCCCTAAAACAATCCAGACACGTGACGAACGCGCCAATCTGGTATACGCCACAAAAATAGCAGTAAAGAATGACGGATACATCAAGATAGGCATGTACGGAGAAATGAAGAAATAAATAAGACAATGGATTATATCGTTTCTGTCAAAGGAGTTAGCAAAAGTTACGGTGAAGTTCAAGCCCTGAAAGATGTATGCTTTGAGGTGAAACCGGGAGAAATCTTCGGGCTTATCGGACCGGACGGTGCAGGAAAGACTACTCTTTTCCGCATTCTCACCACATTGGTGCTAGCCGATGAAGGGAAAGCGGAAGTCTGCGGGCAGGATGTGGTGAAGAATTACAAAGAGATACGCCGGCAGGCAGGATATATGCCGGGACGTTTTTCCTTATACCAGGATTTGTCCGTAGAAGAGAATCTCACTTTCTTTGCCACGCTTTTCAATACCACTATCCGGGAGAACTACGCATTGGTAAAGGATATCTACCAACAAATAGAACCTTTCAAACACCGGCGTGCCGGAAAACTATCCGGCGGCATGAAACAAAAACTGGCTCTGAGTTGTGCACTGATTCACAGGCCTTCCATTCTGTTCTTGGACGAACCTACCACCGGTGTGGACCCTGTATCCAGAAAGGAGTTCTGGGACATGCTGCTGAAATTGAAACAAGAAGGTCTTACCATCATTGCGGCAACGCCTTACCTGAACGAGATGAAATGCTGTGACCGTATTGCATTTATTCGTGAAGGAAAGATTCAAGGCATTGACACTCCGGACCGTATTCTTCAACAGTTCAGTTCGATCCTTTCTCCTGAAGGGCTGTCTTTTAATGAACCGCAAGTCACCGGACGATACGCCATAGAGGTAGAAGGCTTGACCAAACAATTCGGCAACTTCACTGCAGTGGACCATATCTCATTCAAAGTGAAACAGGGAGAGATTTTTGGTTTCCTAGGTGCTAATGGCGCCGGAAAAACAACAGCCATGCGCATGTTATGCGGTTTATCACAACCTACCGGGGGAAAAGGTACAGTAGCGGGCTTTGACATAGCCACGCAATACGAGCAGGTTAAAAAAAAGATCGGATATATGAGCCAGAAGTTCTCACTGTATGAAGATTTAAAAGTATGGGAAAACATCCGGCTATATGCAGGGATTTATGGAATGAGCGACAAGGAGATCGCTGAGAAAACAGACAAGGTGCTGGAACAATTAGGACTCTTGAATGAGAAAAACACATTGGTCCGGTCACTTCCCTTGGGATGGAAACAAAAGCTGGCTTTCTCGGTAGCTATTTTCCATGAGCCGAAGATCGTTTTTCTGGATGAACCGACAGGAGGGGTAGACCCTGCCACACGCCGGCAGTTCTGGGAATTGATTTATCAGGTGGCAGAACGGGGAATCACCGTCTTCGTTACCACCCACTATATGGATGAAGCGGAATACTGTAACCGGATTTCAATGATGGTGGATGGAAAAATCGAAGCGCTGGACACCCCACAACGGTTAAAAGAACGGTTCCATGCCCAAGATATGGATGAAGTATTCAGACAATTGGCACGCAAGGCCGTAAGAAGTTGAAAAAGAGATAGAGAAAAAGAGAATGAAACAATTTATATCATTTGTGCGAAAAGAATTCTATCACATTTTCCGGGACCGCCGGACGATGCTGATATTACTAGGTATGCCTGTCGTACAAATTATTCTTTTCGGTTTTGCCATCACCACCGAAGTAAAGAATGTAAAAGTAGCCGTGCTAGATTTCTCAAAAGATGTATCCACCCGGCAAATCATCGACAAACTGGATGCCAGTGACTATTTCAATGTCAACAAGATGCTATATGACAACGACGAGATAGAGGAAACACTCCGGAAAAGCAGTTCAGACCTGGTCATTGTGTTTGAGGCCGGTTTCGATAACAATCTGCGGCATACCGGTAAAGCCCGAGTACAACTGATAGCCGATGCCACCGATCCCAACAATGCTACCATACTGACCTCTTACGCATCCAATATTATTGCAGATTATCAGCAAAGCCGGATCATGCAACAACAATCACCCATACAGATTATCCCCCAAATAAAGTTATTGTACAATCCGGGTATGCAAAGTGCCTACAATTTTGTGCCGGGAGTAATGGGATTGATTTTAATGTTGATATGCGCCATGATGACTTCCATCTCTATTGTCCGTGAAAAAGAAACCGGTACGATGGAAGTATTGCTGGTATCTCCCGTACGTCCGCTATGGATGATTATAGCCAAAATGGTACCTTACTTTGTGCTGTCATGCGTCAATCTGGTCACAATTCTGCTGCTGTCTGTTTATGTATTACATGTTCCGGTAGCAGGCAGTCTTTTTTCGTTGGCTTTGCTCTCATGGATCTTCATCGTAGTATCTCTGCTGTTGGGATTATTGGTTTCCACTATCGCCCGTACCCAAGTGGAAGCCATGCTGTTTTCGGGAATGGTACTGATGATGCCTACCGTTCTACTTTCCGGCATGATATTCCCCATCGAGAATATGCCTCTTCCTTTACAGCTGATTTCAAATGTCATCCCTGCCAGATGGTATATTGTCGGAATCAAGAAAATCATGATTGAAGGATTGAGTATCAGTTATGCACAGGGAGAAATGGGTATACTTATGCTGATGGCTGTTATCCTTTTACTCATCAGCCTAAAAAAGTTTAACAAACGATTAGAATAAGTTCCGGAAGATATGATAAAGTATTTATTAGAAAAAGAATTCAAGCAACTGCTGCGCAACCCGATGCTTCCGCGGATACTGCTCGTATTTCCCTGCATCATCCTGCTGGTGTTGCCTTGGGCCGCAAACTTTGAAATCAAGAATATGAATCTCAGCGTAGTGGATAATGACCGCAGTCCCTATTCCACCCGACTGGTTCAGAAGGTGGGAGCTTCCGAATATTTTCATCTGGTAGATGTTTCAAACAGTTACCAGGAAGCGATGCAATGCATTGAAAAAGGAGATGCTGACCTCATTTTGGAAATCCCGCCACACTTCGAACGCGATTTGCTGAAAACCGGTGTAGCAAAAGTACTGGTTTCAGCCAACACCGTAAACGGAACGAAAGGAACTTTAGGAAGTTCCTACCTCAGTAATATAGTGAATGCCTATGCCACTGAAATCCGGGCTTCCCATTCCGGCTCTATTTCTCCCTCCCCGGTGATAAACATAGATACCCAAGGACGTTTCAACCCCTATCTGGATTATAAGGTATTTATGGTTCCGGCACTGATGGCACAATTGTTGATGATGTTATGCGGCTTTCTGCCTGCTCTTAATATTGTGAGTGAAAAAGAATTCGGAACCATCGAACAAATCAATGTGACTCCTGTAAGCAAATTCACTTTCATTCTGGCCAAGCTGATTCCTTACTGGATAGCCGGCATACTGATCCTCACAATCGGTATCATTCTGGCATGGTTAGTTTATGGTCTGGTTCCGGCCGGTCATTTATGGCTGCTTTATTTCTTTGCATTATTATTCATTATCGTTATCTCGGGCATGGGGCTGGTAGTTTCCAACTATTCCCAAACCATGCAGCAGGCCATGTTTGTCATGTTTTTCTTTGTGATTATCATCATGCTGATGAGCGGGTTGTTTACTCCCATCAACAGTATGCCCGAATGGGCACAAACCATAACCATTGCCAATCCTTTGAAGTACTTCATACAGGTAACACGTATGGTTTACCTGAAAGGAAGCGGATTCAGTGACCTGATTATGCAATTTATCGCCTTGTTCCTTATGGCCATCGCTTTGAACGGTTGGGCGGTATTCAGCTACAAAAAGAATTCATAACAGATAAATCGGAACATTTACTTGTTTATCATTGTTAATATCAGTAGCTTAGCAATCTGTTGCTAACCTGATTTTTAATTATCAAAAAGAAAAAAGTTATGAAATTCTTTATTGACACAGCCAACCTGGCACAAATCCGCGAAGCAAATGCATTGGGCGTACTGGATGGTGTAACCACAAATCCGTCTTTAATGGCCAAAGAAGGCATTAAAGGAGTTGAGAACCAACATAAGCATTACATTGAAATATGTAATATAGTGGATGGAGATGTCAGTGCCGAAGTGATTGCTACCGATTATGAAGGAATGATTCGTGAAGGCGAAGAACTTGCCGCCCTTAACCCACACATTGTAGTAAAAGTTCCTTGTATTGAGGACGGCATCAAAGCTATCAAATATTTCAGTAATAAAGGAATCCACACTAATTGTACACTGGTTTTCTCTGCCGGACAGGCATTACTTGCGGCAAAGGCGGGGGCTACCTATGTATCTCCATTTGTCGGCAGACTGGATGATATTTGTAATGACGGTGTAGGACTGGTTGCACAAATTGTAGAATTGTACCAAACTTATGACTACAAGACACAAGTTCTTGCCGCCTCCATCCGAAACACCTTACATATATTACAATGTGCGGAAGTGGGAGCAGATGTAGTAACCTGCCCGTTATCCGCCATTAAAGGCCTTCTAAACCATCCATTGACAGATATAGGATTAGAAAAATTCCTGGCCGATTATAAAAAGGTAAACGGATAATAAAAAACGTTCCCTCGCCAATCCAAAGGTGGGGGAATTTGTTTTCCAGACATTATTTAAATTTCAAATATCCTATGCGAGTATATTTAATTCCTTTACTCTCATAATGAGAAAGGACTTTGGCCGATTTAATATATAGACTTTCATGAGGATTGATTTTCTTTGTATAGCAGCTCAGCATCTCCGGTGACATACTGGAAGCAGCTGCCTTTATGATAAAAGTATAACGATTACCATCAGCATCAGCAGCAAGTACACTCTGATCTACATAGTATCCAGTCGTTTTATAAGCATCTAGTTGTAATCTTGTCCCCAGGACTTCCAGATGTAAATCGGTCAGCCTTTCTCCCGGCTGACCGATAAAACGACTCCCAGCCGGCAAATGATGTTTTCTGATGACCGTTTCATAATGAACTGTGGCAAAAGCCTTTGCCAATACTGCTAACTTTTTGTCTCTGGGGTTACGGGCTTCAAACTTATGTGCCAACCAAAGCACATAGTTAGGATCAATATAATATACTTCCGCCAACCTTTTTCCACGATACTTCCCAAATGCAACTATATCTTCGGACAGACCATAATAAGGTTCAAAGAAAGTGTTATCCTTCACTTTCAGCAGGACATTGCAATTCTGCAAATACTGAAAAGCACGCTCTGCCGCATCATTAAATGTAACTGCCAACGACTGAATAAACAGAGGAGAGTAAGTATTATCCGGAAATATACGCCATAAAGCATAATACGAACGATAAGGAGTGGAAACACTGATTGCATAAAATCCCGCATCTTCTCTACGGCCTTTATTGAAGTTGTCTATCTTTTGAAAAACTCTCTCGGCCATAACGCTAGTGATCTGATATAGGGTTACATCTCTATCCATAGTTACCTCCTATCTTTATAAGGTAAAGATTTTCTTTTCGTAAATATAGCATTTTTCGATGAAAGGACAAGGGTTTTCACCATTTTTACATAAATTATTTTCTATAATATAAACTGCCGTGTGAACAGGAAAAGTAATAGTTCATAAAAGTATATATAGAAAAAAGTCTGCTTGCTTTCCTTCTTGCAAACAGACTTTGTACTTATAAATCTAATCTTCTAATTACTCAAATATATTGTCCAATCCTCCGGTTTCTTCTACCGAAGTTTCATCTATCAAAGTATCCTTGCAAGGATCAAAGTCATCAGGAATATTGAATTTCTCGTCCTGAGAGTATCCCAAGCTCTTGTCCTTATAGACTTTCTGCATATAAAGCCCCCAGATAGGAAGTGCCATAGCAGCCCCCTGCCCGTCCACCATCGTATCAAAGTGAATATCACGCTCTTCACCACCTACCCATACACCGGATACCAATGAAGGGGTGAATCCCATGAACCAACCGTCAGAATTACGGTTGGTTGTACCTGTCTTTCCTCCCATATCGGCAGTAATACCATATAGACGGCGTACACGCCCACCCGTACCTTCATTGATGACCGCACGCAGCATGACCAACATTTTATAAGCACTTGTTTCACTAATCACCTCATCCATTTGTGGAGTGAAATTCGCCAACACATTTCCTTCATTATCCTCAATACGGGTTACAAAAACAGGCGCTGTACGAATACCCCGATTAGCAAATGCCGAATAAGCACTGACCATTTCTCCTACAGAAATCTCACAAGGGCCTAAACAAAGTGAAACCACCGGATCTATCTGTTTATTTTGTACACCAAATGAATGAATCAGACGAACTAGCTGATAAGGATTCAGTTTCCCCATCAAATAAGCCGTTACCCAGTTATCAGAATTTGCCAAGCCCCATTTGATGGTAACCATCTCTCCGTAACGCTTCTTGCTGGCATTACGCGGTGACCATGGACGGCCATTTTCATCTATCAAGGTCTGCTCTACATGGCGCACCTGGTCACAGGGAGAAAAACCGTTCTCCATAGCTAAAGTATATACATAAGGTTTAATAGTAGAACCCACCTGGCGACGGCCTACCATCGCCATATCATACTGGAAATAATTATAGTTGGGTCCTCCCACATATGCTTTTACATGACCGGTCAACGGATCCATAGACATGAATCCCGCTCTAAGGAAGAACTTATAGTATTTCAAAGAATCCATCGGAGTCATAATGGTATCCTTTTCCCCCTCGTATGAGAATACGGACATTTCATATTTAGTATTGAACGCTTTCTTTATTTCTGCTTCCGAACACCCTGCCTCTTTCATGATACGATAACGGTCAGTCTGCTTCATGGCCCTGGTCATGATAGAATTCACTTCTGCCTCTGTCAGCTGATTCGTAAACGGAGCCGTTTTCTTTTTCCGTTTTTCCTTGAAGAAGCGGGGTTGCAAATACTGCGCCACATGTTCGTAAACAGCTTCCTCAGCATATTTTTGCATACGTGAGTCGATAGTGGTATAAATCTTCAGACCATCCGTATAGATATTATAATTAGTACCATCTTTCTTCTTGTTTTTAGCACACCAACCGAAAAGAGGATTTGTCTTCCAAGCCAATGAATCCTCATAATATTTCTGCATCTGCCATCCGCGGTAGTCACTTTTCTTCGGTTCTTTAGCCGTCATCACTCCACGCAGATATTCACGGAAGTAAGTAGCCAGTCCTTCCTTATGATCTACACGACGATATTTCAAGACCAATGGCAATGCCTTTAATGAATCAGCTTCCGCATCAGTCAGGTAACCTGCTTTGCGCATCTGGTCAAGAACGACATTCCGGCGTCCGCGTGAACGTTCATTAAAACGTTTCGGATTATAAAGTGAAGGATTCTTACACATACCTACCAAGGTAGCCGCTTCCTCAATGTTCAGGTCTTTCGGCTCTTTTGAAAAATATGTATTGGCAGCTGTCTTGATACCGACTGCATTATTCAGAAAATCAAATTTATTAAGATACATGGTCAGAATCTCTTCTTTTGTATAATAACGTTCCAACTGAACAGCAATCACCCATTCGATAGGTTTCTGCAACAAACGCTCCATCACATTATCCGCCGTAGGTGAATAGAACTGCTTTGCCAACTGCTGAGTGATGGTGCTACCCCCACCGGCATTCTTCTGCATCATCACCCCCCGTTTCACCAAAGCGCGGATAAACGCACGGGCGTCAATGCCGGAATGTTCTGCAAAACGTTCATCTTCGGTAGCAATCAGTGCATGAATCAGATTCGGTGAAAGCTGGTCATAACCCACAAATACGCGGTTCTCCTTACTAAGTGACCAAGTGCCCAGCATCTTGCCATCATCGGATATAATCTCGGTTGCAAACTTTAAATTCGGATTTTCCAACTCTTCAATGGGGGGTACATATCCAATCCATCCTTTTGCTATCGCGGTGAATATGAACGCTATAACCAACAGTATGCCGACTACAAGAGCCCAAAGCACATATATAAATTTCTTCCTCATGACGTTTTCTAGTAATTAACGATGCAAAAGTAAGGAAAAACTTTGAGATAGAATGTGTTTCTAACAAAGTTCAACGAAATATCTTTTAAATCTTCGCTCATTTATTTTTTTTTCATACCTTTACACTCCGTATAAGTTGTAATTATAAATACAAGCCAAAATGGAAAATAGAAGTTTAGTTACTATTGCCGAACACTCGAAAGAGAAAATCCTCTACCTCCTGGAGATGGCAAAAGAGTTTGAAAAGAAGCCTAACCGTAAAATTTTGGATGGCAGAGTAGTCGCCACTCTTTTCTTCGAACCCTCCACCCGTACACGACTCAGTTTTGAAACCGCAGCAAACAGATTGGGAGCACGCGTCATTGGATTTACCGATCCTAAAGTGACCAGTTCCTCAAAAGGAGAAACATTGAAAGATACGATCATGATGGTAAGCAATTACGCTGACATTATTGTAATGCGCCATTTTTTGGAAGGTGCTGCAAGATATGCCAGTGAAGTTGCCCCGGTACCTATAGTCAATGCCGGAGACGGAGCTAATCAACATCCGTCACAAACTATGCTAGACCTCTACTCCATATACAAAACACAGGGAACGCTTGAGAATCTGAACATTTATTTGGTAGGCGACTTGAAATACGGACGCACCGTCCATTCTCTGCTGATGGCTATGCGTCACTTCAATCCCACTTTCCACTTCATTGCTCCTGAAGAGCTGAAAATGCCGGAAGAATATAAAATATACTGCAAGGAGCACAATATTAAATACAAAGAATATACAGACTTTAACGAAGAAACGATCGCAGATGCCGATATTCTTTACATGACCCGTGTACAGCGCGAACGTTTCACCGACCTGATGGAATATGAACGTGTAAAAGATGTATATATATTAAGGAATAAGATGCTGGAGCATACCCGCCCCAATCTGCGTATCCTGCACCCTCTGCCCCGCGTCAACGAAATAGCTTACGATGTGGATGAGAATCCGAAAGCTTACTATTTCCAGCAGGCACAAAACGGACTTTATGCGCGCCAGGCCATCCTTTGTGATGTATTGGGCATAACCTTGGACGATGTTATAGAAGATGCAAAAAAGTAAAAAACAAAAATGAAGATGAGCGATAATAAACAAGCATTGCAGGTAGCCGCTTTGAAAAACGGCACTGTTATAGACCATATACCTTCCGATAAATTGTTTACTGTAGTCGCCCTATTGGGATTACAGGATTCAGACTCTAACATAACCATCGGAAACAACTTCGAGAGCAAAAAGCTAGGTAAAAAAGGAATTATCAAGGTGGCCGACCGCTTTTTTACTGATGAGGAAATAAGCCGCCTTTCCGTAGTAGCCCCGAATGTGAAACTGAACATTATCCGTGACTATGAGGTGGTAGAAAAGAAACAAGTCCTGATGCCTCAGGAATTACGTGGCATTGTAAAATGTGCCAATCCCAAGTGTATCACCAATAATGAACCGATGATCACTTTATTCCATGTAATCGACAAGGAACACGGCATCTTAAAATGCCACTATTGCGAGAAGGAACAAAGCAAGGAAGGTATTAAGCTGATTTAATCATTATGAAACAAGACTGGAAACCGGGAACAATGATTTATCCCCTTCCGGCCCTATTGGTCAGTTGTGGGAGTACAGAAGAAGAATATAACATTATCACAGTGGCATGGGCAGGTACTATTTGTACCAACCCCGCCATGTGTTATATATCCGTACGTCCGGAGCGTCATTCCTATCCCATCTTGAAACGAAACATGGAATTCGTCATCAATCTTACAACTAAAGAGATGGCATTTGCCACCGACTGGTGCGGAGTGCGTTCAGGCAAAGATTATAATAAATTCGAAGAAATGAAGCTGACTCCGGGAAAAGCGAAAATAGTCAATGCTCCTATTATTGAGGAATCTCCACTCTGTATAGAATGTAGGGTAAAAGAAATTATCTCACTAGGATCTCATGATATGTTTATTGCCGATGTGGTAAATGTGAAAGCTGATGACAAATACCTGAACGGAGAAACAGGAAAATTCGAATTATCCCAAGCTAATCCGCTGGTATATGTTCATGGCGGCTATTTTGAGCTGGGACCGAAAATCGGAAAGTTCGGCTGGTCTGTAGAAAAGAACAGGATGCGGACCAAAGAAAAAGCCTAAAGACACCTCATGAAGAAACTCCTTTTATTGATCGCTTTATTGCTCCTCACCTTATCCGTTCCGGTACGAGGAGAGAAGAAAGGTTTGCAAGAAGAGCCTAAAATCAATGTGGGAATAAAAGGAGGCTTCAATTCTTCCATGTACTTTACCAGCAGGCTGGAGTTAGACGGAGAACGTATGGAAGATGTGCAAAATAATTATAAGGTAGGCTATTTCGCCGCCCTATTTTTCCGGGTACACATGAAAAGACACTTCATCCAACCCGAAATTATGTATAATGTCTATAAAGGTGAAATAGCTTTCAATAAGAATCAGAATAATGAAAATACCCTTCCCGAATTTGCCAAACTGAACAGCACAATTCATTCTTTGGAATTACCTATACTATATGGCTATAGTTTCGTAAAAAGCCGTCCTTACGGCATGGCACTTTTTATCGGCCCCAAATTAGAATATGTATGGAAACATAAGACTGATGAAGAGTTTGAAGGGTTCGGGCATTCCGGCATAAAAGAAGAATTACGCCCTATCAATATAAGTTCCGTTATCGGATTAGGCGTGAATATTGCAAATATATTCTTCGATTTCCGGTATGAAATCGGACTAACCAATATATCCAAATCAATCACTTACGAAAAGAATATAGATGGAGTCATATTTCAGGAAAAAGGTATCTTCATCAATCGTCATCGCAATGTATTAAGTTTCTCTCTAGGAGTTATTTTTTAAGCAGTCATACTCCTCCGTAAGAATTCCGACATCTATCATAATATTACATTCTGAAGAGTTTTCCACCAAAGAATAGAACTGAGGATCAACTATTTCCGGCATTTGACTTCCTATGAAACGACAAAAAGAAAGTCACACGTGTTTTTTCTGTAATTCCACTAAAGATTTTCTTCTAAATAATTTCCTTATATTCTAAAATTACTTAACTTTGTGAACTCAGAATCGAATATCGCACATAAACTTATTATAAAAAGAAATGAAAAGAGACGATTTGATTTTCGACATTATCGAAAAAGAGCATCAACGCCAGCTCAAAGGTATCGAGCTGATCGCATCCGAAAACTTTGTTAGTGACCAAGTAATGCAAGCTATGGGTTCTTGCCTTACCAACAAGTATGCTGAAGGGTATCCCGGCAAGCGCTACTATGGCGGTTGCGAAGTGGTAGACCAGAGCGAACAAATCGCTATCGACAGACTGAAACAAATCTTCGGCGCAGAATGGGCTAACGTACAACCTCACTCAGGAGCACAGGCTAATGCTGCCGTATTCTTGGCCGTTTTAAATCCGGGTGATAAATTCATGGGATTAAATCTGGCTCATGGTGGCCACCTGTCACATGGTTCATTGGTTAACACATCCGGCATTATCTATACTCCATGTGAATACAATCTGAACAAGGAAACAGGACGTGTGGATTACGACCAGATGGAAGAAATCGCATTACGTGAAAAACCGAAAATGATTATTGGTGGCGGTTCAGCATATTCTCGTGAATGGGACTACAAACGTATGCGCGAAATCGCAGATAAAATAGGAGCTATCCTGATGATCGATATGGCTCATCCTGCAGGTCTGATTGCTGCCGGACTGCTGGATAATCCGGTTAAATACGCTCATATCGTTACTTCAACAACGCATAAGACCCTTCGCGGTCCTCGTGGCGGTGTTATCATGATGGGCAAAGATTTCCCTAATCCATGGGGCAAGAAAACTCCGAAAGGCGAAATCAAGATGATGTCACAACTTTTGGATTCTGCTGTATTCCCTGGTATACAAGGTGGTCCGTTGGAACATGTCATTGCAGCCAAAGCTGTTGCATTCGGTGAATGTTTACAGCCGGAATACAAAGAATATCAAACACAAGTAAAAAAGAATGCAGCCGTATTGGCACAGGCTCTGATTGACCGTGGTTTTACGATCGTTTCTGGTGGTACAGACAACCACTCCATGCTGGTAGACCTTCGCACCAAATACCCTGATCTGACAGGCAAAGTAGCAGAAAAAGCATTGGTTGCTGCTGATATCACTGTAAACAAGAATATGGTCCCATTTGACAGCCGTTCTGCTTTCCAAACTTCAGGTATCCGTTTGGGAACTCCTGCCATCACAACTCGTGGCGCAAAAGAAGACTTGATGTTGGAAATCGCCGAAATGATTGAAACTGTTCTTTCAAACGTAGACAATGAAGAAGTGATTGCACAAGTTCGTGCACGCGTAAACGAAACAATGAAGAAATATCCTATTTTCGCTTACTAATTAACGACTTCTATCAATATACTCATAAAAAACTTTGGAGTTTTTTGAAAAAGCTTTATCCTTCTTCAAGAACTTCAAAGTTTTTTTATGAAACATCCAGACCATTTAAA
The DNA here is from genome assembly GCF_040929485.1 of Phocaeicola sp. RTP21198st1_B8_RTP21198_201120. NCBI lineage: Bacteria > Pseudomonadati > Bacteroidota > Bacteroidia > Bacteroidales > Bacteroidaceae > Phocaeicola > Phocaeicola sp. RTP21198st1_B8_RTP21198_201120. Next base: position 32,215 of record NZ_JBCOCI010000030.1, read on the forward strand.
AAGAGTAATAGAAAAGTATTTTTATCAGCAGTCCCCACAGAAATCAGTATAAATTTCTACCTTTGCAGACAATTTATCCGTTAATGACGAATGAAAGGAACTAAGAATCTGACTCAAGGCCCTATCCTGAAGCAATTGTTTACTTTGGCAATGCCCATTATGGCCACTTCATTCATACAGATGGCATATAGCCTGACCGACATGGCCTGGGTAGGAAGAATAGGAAGTGAGGCAATAGCCGCTGTAGGTTCAGTGGGTATTCTTACATGGATGTCCACATCTATCTCCCTGCTGAACAAAGTTGGTTCGGAAGTCAGCGTAGGACAAGCCATCGGGGCACAAAACGAACAAGCTACCCGTGCGTTCGCATCACATAATCTTACCTTGTCCTTACTTATATCATTAAGCTGGGGAGCATTGTTATTTATCTTTGCCACCCCTATTATCAGTATCTATGAACTGGAACCTCATATAGCCAAGATGGCTGTGGAATATCTACGGATTATAGCAACTGCCTTTCCATTCGTCTTTTTATCAGCTGCCTTTACAGGGATATTCAATGCCGCCGGACGAAGCAAAATACCTTTTTCCATTAACGGTATCGGACTGATTACAAATATGATACTAGATCCTCTTTTTATCTTTGGTTTAAACTGGGGAACTACGGGAGCCGCAATTGCCACTTGGCTGGCCGAAGCTACGGTATGCATACTGTTTATCTATCAATTGAAACAAAAGAAAATATTATGGGATGACTTTCGGTTATTTACTACACTAAAAAAACAATATACACACCACATCTTGAAAATAGGATTACCAGTAGCGGTACTCAATACATTATTCGCTTTCGTCAATATGTTTCTCGGAAGGACCGCAACAGAGCAAGGTGGTCATTTAGGGCTGATGGCACTCACTACCGGAGGACAAATCGAAGCTATCACCTGGAACACCTCCCAAGGATTTTCTACAGCTCTCAGTGCTTTTGTAGCTCAGAACTATGCAGCACGGCAAATCTCCCGTGTACTGAAAGCCTATCGCACCACTTTATGGATGACATTTATATTCGGATCTTTCTGCACATTTCTTTTTATATGTTACGGAAACGAAATATTTTCTATCTTTGTTCCTGAAAAAGCGGCGTATGAAACCGGTGGCGTATTTCTACGTATCGACGGATACTCGCAACTATTTATGATGCTGGAAATTACCATACAGGGCGTTTTTTATGGAATGGGGCGCACCATGCCTCCTGCCGTAATCAGTGTCACCTGTAACTATCTGCGCATCCCGATGGCATTATTGTTTGTATCATGGGGCTGGGGTTTGCCGGGTATTTGGTGGAGCATAAGCATCACTAGCACTATGAAAGGAATTATTTGTCTGATCTGGTTTATACTTATCAAGAAGAAAGCTTTAAATTATCAGGCTGTTTAATGAACAATTTTTGCATTAAGTCATTAATATATTAAAATGAACATGATTATGAAAAAGACTAAAATTATGGCTTTATTACTGAGTGCAACACTAGTATTCAGTGGATGTGGTAACATGAATAATACCGCTAAAGGCGGTCTGATCGGTGGCGGTGGTGGCGCAGCTTTGGGAGCAATTATCGGCGGAATAGCCGGACATGGTAAAGGTGCGGCTATTGGTGCGGCAGTAGGTGCGGCAGTAGGTACAGGCGCCGGCGTGTTAATTGGAAAAAAAATGGATAAAGCGGCAGA
>NZ_JBCOCI010000030.1:33948-38132 GCF_040929485.1 Phocaeicola sp. RTP21198st1_B8_RTP21198_201120
TCCAAGGAGCACAGGTAGAACAGGTAACAGATAACAACGGTCTTCAGGCTGTAAAAGTTACTTTTGATTCCGGTATTCTCTTCAATACAGGAAATGCAGCCTTGAGTGCACAAGCGAAATCAGCCTTAAGTAAATTTGCAAACAACGTATTGAACCAGAACAGAGATATGGACGTATCCATTTATGGATATACAGACAATCAGGGCTGGAGAAACAGTACAGCCGAACAAAGCATCCAAAAGAACCTCAATCTGTCACAAGAACGCGCTCAAAGTGTGGCTAGTTATTTGCTAGGTTGCGGTGTAAGTAATTCTCAGATCAAGTCTGTAGAAGGTTTGGGTCAAGCAGACCCGATAGGTAATAATGACACAGCCGAAGGACGCCAGCAGAATCGTCGTGTAGAAGTATATATGTATGCCAGCCAACAGATGATTCAGCAAGCGGAAGCAGGTACACTGAAATGATATCAATGACGTTATCATAGAGCGTATCCAATACGCCCGAACCAACGGTCACAACTTTGGATAACATATAAAATAAATCAATTTCGGACAGGTTATTTCTGCCCGAAATTGATTTTAATACACAAGCATGAAAAAAAAGATTTTAAAATTCATTCGCAATCTGCTGCTTTTTTTCTTTGGTTCTTCCATTCTCGCAGTTATCGTTTTACGCTTTATTCCGGTTTACTTTACCCCGTTGATGTTTATCCGAACTACCCAACAAATCATTCATGGCGAAGATATAAAGTGGAAACACTCTTGGATACCTAAAGAAAACATATCCCCTCATCTGCCTATGGCTGTTATTGCTTCTGAAGACAATCGCTTTGCCGAGCATAATGGTTTTGACTTCAAAGAAATAGAGAAAGCTTTAGAAGAAAACAAGAACCGAAAACGTCCTCGAGGTGCCAGTACTATCAGCCAACAGACAGCCAAAAACATTTTTTTGTGGCCTGCTTCTTCTTGGATCAGAAAAGGACTTGAAGTGTATTTCACCACTTTGATAGAACTATTTTGGAATAAGGAACGGATTATGGAAGTCTATCTGAACTCTATAGAAATGGGAAATGGTATCTATGGTGCCGAAGCAGTAGCTCGTGAACACTTTCACAAGAATGCCAGCAAACTGACACCGGAAGAATGTGCACTAATTGCAGCCAGCCTTCCCAATCCTCGCAAGTTCAATTCAAGCAGACCTGGCAACTACATGCTCAAAAGACAAAAGAAGATCCTTTATCTTATGAAATGCGTCCCTATATTTCCACCCCAACAAGATACACCTTCTACGGTTTCAAAGAAGAAAAAGAAATAACCCGCACCCCCGTGTGGGCTTTCTTATTTTTAGAGTATTCAAAGAGAGTCTGCGAATCTAGAATAACTTTCTTCATGACCGATGAAGCATGAAGCAAATGCAATTTACCATCCACCCAACAAGCAAATCCTGTATGTACCACATCCAGCCCTTTTATATTGGTGGTAATCGCTATGATATCCCCATTCTTTATGTCCAATTCCTCAGAAGAAACATTCAGACTTGTTTTAGGAATATAAGAAACAGGAACATTTTTCCATTTTTTCTCTATTTCAATCATCTGGGATATCATGGAAGGATTATTTTTCAACCGATGATAACTGTCAGAATGTGTGGACATAAAATCCAAATTCAAAACTTGTGATGCAGCAAACCCTAATTCCCCCGTGCGTTCATGTACAATTCCTTTTTGTTCATTATCCTTAATCCAATCACTGAAGTAATGCAAACGCGAGACATAACCGGCTTGTTTCCCATTCCGATAGCGGATACACCGCAACGCTTTTTTGTAACTTTCAAAGTCACTTTTCCCATACTTATCAGTAAGGCTCAATGCAAGTACTGTTTCAACTAACGTGGTACAATCCACCTTATCCAAATGCACAACTAAGGTTTCTTCATCTGTCCCATCCAATGTATTCGCTACGTATGGAACTCCTAATAGATTTTGGGCAAAAAACAATATCTTACAGCTATCGGCCGGCAATCGGGCAGCTTTTTGAAGCAGACTCTCGACTTTTATACTGTCATTTTCTGATGCTGAAACAATACAGGGCATTACTCCTAAAATTATTCCCAGCAACCACGAATACAGTTTTCTCATATATTTTTTCTTATCTACCTGTTTTTTCTGCATGGCAACAAAGATAACACATAACTGAATGAATGCAAATTTTAAAAGAATGAAAAGATAAAAACATCCGCCATGACAAATTCAAACCTGCCACAGCGGATAAAAAAACTATATTTTACCTTCAAATCATGCAGTAAACTCTGTTCTTTCCAAATAAGCTATAACATCACCTTTATTAACTACAGCTCCCTGTTGGGCGCAAACTTCTACAATGCGTCCCGTAAAATTAGCAAAGATCTTTTCATACTCTCCCCACGGAGTGGAAATATAACAAAACACTTCATCATGCTGGTATTTCCGTCCGACAAACGGTGCTATAGAAGGACCTTCCACGGAAACTTCCCATAAAATCTGTCCCTTATCCGGCGCAATAATAGGATCAGCCTTAGTACGCTTATATTTTCGAATTGTTTCCTCATCAAAGCCACTTTTTACCATAGCCGCATCCTGAGCACGTTGTAAATCATCCATAAAACGTTTCTTGGCTACACCCGATTTATAATCACGGTATTGCCGGTCATGCATAGCCAGTTCAAACAACTCTTCCTCATCTTCACCATATTCCCAGCCATTATCATCCATCTCCTTACGGTACTTGTCCAGCTCATCAGGATAGTTCATCTGAGGATCCTCGTCAGTAAACTCGTAACCTTTACTTTTCGCCAGTTCAATTATTTCAGGAGCCAACGCACCCGGCAACTTTCCACTTTTTCCCAGAATCATATCCCATGTATGGTTATCAATCATCGTCCATCTCTCCTCTCCTTTCACCAATTGCATGACATTCATCAAAGCCACATTCTTCACATATTGGCTGAACGGTGTTACTAAAGGAGGATATCCCAATTTCGGCCATACATATTCCACTTCTTCAAACAGCATCACTACCAAATCATCCAAACTCATAGGTTCCTTTCCCTGTCCTTTCAAAAGTAGATTTATACCTGAATGTACACCTTTCAAATCGGCCATCATAGATCCCATCATACCACCGGGAAGTCCACAACCTAACAGCAAGGAAGACATGTGCTTATTGGTAGAATCAATAAAATACCCCAAAAAATCATCAATAAACTCCTGCGTCATGCTACGTGCTTTCATATAAGCCTTCATATTGATTTCAGGTACCTGAAAACCTGCATTTTTCAACATAGCCTGTACAGAAATTACGTCAGGATGCACTTTTCCCCATGATAAGGGCTCCATAGCGACATCAATGATATCCGCACCATTCTCACAAACTTCCAAAATAGATGCCATAGATAACCCGGGACCGGAATGTCCATGATATTGTACAATGACTTCAGGATGTTTATCTTTGATGTTTCTCACCAACTGCCCTAACATTTCAGGACGGCCGATACCTGCCATATCTTTCAAACAGATTTCGGGTGCCCCCGCTTCTATTAACTGGTCAGCAATATAAGAATAATAATCCACCGTATGTACAGGAGAATAAGTGATGCAAAGAGTGGCTTGAGGAATCATCCCCGCTTCTTTAGCATATTTTATGGAAGGAATAATATTACGAACTTCATTCAAGCCACAAAATATACGAGTAATATCCACGCCTTGCGCATGTTTTACCTTATACATCAACCGACGTACATCAGCTGGAACAGGATACATTCGCAATGCATTTAAACCGCGGTCCAACATATGCGTCTGAATACCCGCCTCACGTAAAGGTTTGGTAAATGTACGCACTGCCTTGTTAGGATTCTCACCATACAGTAAGTTCACTTGTTCAAAAGCACCTCCATTAGTTTCCACTCGGGCAAAACACCCCATTTCAACGATTAGAGGAGCAATTTTGGCTAACTGATCAGCTCTGGGCTGGTACTTCCCTGATGACTGCCACATATCGCGGTAGACCAAACTGAATTTGATTTCTTTTTTCATAATTATTACTTGATTTAAAGGTGTCTTGTCCTTTTGCAAATATAACAAATGAATAAAAATAAAGTTAATATTCGAATCTATTTTTTAGCTTCCAAAAACATGTTTACTATCATAT
>NZ_JBCOCI010000030.1:38142-50536 GCF_040929485.1 Phocaeicola sp. RTP21198st1_B8_RTP21198_201120
TATCATATTGTAAACCAATAAAAACAAAAAGGCAGAGCAAAAGAATTTCACTCTACCTTTTTGATAATTTTTCCCTTTGGATTATACAAAATCACGGAGTTGCCCTTGCAAGCGTTGTCTGGTAAAAAAGATTCTGCTTTTTACAGTACCCAACGGCAATCCCAACTTTTCGGCAATCTCACGATATTTGAATCCCGACACATGCATAGCGAATGGAATACGGTATTCTTTGGGAAGCAAGCCGACTATACGATGTATTTCTTTCATGTCATAAGCTCCCTCGGTACTATCAAAGCCGGAATCCTGAGGCATACTTAAATGGTAGAGATTGTCTGTATGGTCCACAAATGTCTGGTCACGCACTATTTTCCTATAATTGTTTATAAAGATGTTACGCATAATGGTATACATCCATCCCTTAAAGTTTGTATCGGGGATATACTTGTCTTCATTATCCAGCGCTTTCAATGAAGTTTCTTGTAGCAGGTCATTAGCCTCCTCACGGTCGGCTGTGAGTTTGTATGCAAACCGAAGTAATTCTTCTTGCACACCCAGCAGGTTCTTTTTAAAACTAACGCTATTCATAAATCTTTCAGTTTAGGTTCATATTCTTTTTCCATGCTCTCGGTAATGCAAGGATAGCGCATTTTAAATAGGTGTCAAAGAAAAAACTATTAAAATAGGGGGTAAAAACCGTCATTTATCAGTTTTTACCCCCTATTTTGATAGTTTTCAGGTGCTGTTTAGCGTTGTTCCCCCTTTAAAATTGGTAAACAGATGCTATATTTAACAGCTAAAATACGCGCCAAAAACACAGTACTACCTCCTATTATCTGGCAAATAAAGGCTTCCAGACCAAACAGATCACATATCCAATAGGCTAATCCCCCCACCACACAGGCCATTGCATAAATTTCTTTACGAAAAATAAGCGGAATTTCATTAATAAAAACATCGCGGAGCACACCACCTGCGGCCCCAGTGATACTACCCATGATTATAGCTACCCAAAAAGGATATCCGAGAGCAATACTTTTACCTACCCCCACTACTGTAAATAGTGCCAGGCCGATGCTGTCGAACAGGAAGAAAGTGTTATGCATATGAATCAAATACTTGCCGAAAGCAATTACCCAAAACAATGCAAGTCCTGTACATATTAAATATATAGGGTCAGTCATCCAACCCGGAGTCACATCTAGAAGCACATCACGGATAGTACCTCCTCCGATAGCCGTCGCCAAACCCACTACATACGCACCAAACCAGTCAAACTGTTTGGCAGACGCCAATCTGATACCGCTGATGGCAAAGGCAAACGTACCTATAAAATCTAAAACTTGAACAAATGTTAGCATAATGGTTGTTATTTGTCTGCAAAGTAACGAATAAATTCGATAAGAAAATGTATTTTTGTGTTCAGAAAATAGCTTAAAATAAGATGAAAGTAACAATTATCGCCGGTGCACGTCCCAATTTCATGAAAATAGCCCCATTAATGCGTGCTATCAAAGCTGCAAAGGCAGCAGGAAAAAATATCACTGCCCGCCTGGTCTACACAGGTTCGGACGAAGATAAAAGTTTGGAACCTTCTCTGTTTACAGACCTAGATATGCCGCGTCCCGATGTGTATCTGCATGTGGATAATACAGATTTTTTCCAGCGAATGGCAGGTATATTGGTAGCTTTCGCCCGCGAACTGGAACAACATCCTGCACAGGTAGTACTTGTAGTGGATGACCTAACTCCTACTATGGCGTGTTCTATCGTGGCTAAAAAGAAGGGGATAAAAGTTGCTCATCTAGTGGCCGGAACCCGTTCTTTCGATATGGATATGCCAAAAGAAGTAAACAGTATGATAACAGATGGCTTGTCTGATTATCTATTCACGGCCGGAATGGTAGCCAACCGCAATCTGAATCAAACAGGAACCGAACAAGCACATGTACATTTTGTAGGAAACATTCTGATTGATACGCTGCGTTATAACCGTACTCGCTTACAGCGCCCGGTAGCATTCTCTATTATGGGACTGAAAGAAAAAGAATACCTCTTGCTAACCTTGAACAAGCATTCATTGCTAAACAATGATACTGCACTGAAAGCTATCTTCCGCACTATACTGGAAAAAACAGACAAGCCGATCGTGGCACCGCTCCACACGTATGTAAAAAACAAGCTGTCTGTTTTAAATATTACTTCTGAAAGGTTATATATATTACCACCGCAACCTTATTTGTCATTCGGTTATTTAGTGAGCCATGCCCAGGGTCTCATTACAGATTCGGGTAACGTAGCGGAAGAAGCTACTTTTTTAGGAATCCCCTGTATGACATTAAGTACGTATGCAGAACATCCCGAAACAGTGACAATCGGCACAAACCGGCTAGTGGGGGAAGACCCTGAAATCTTAGCAAACGCCCTTGATATGCTGAATAAAGGAGAATGGCAAAAGGGGCTTTTACCGGAACGCTGGGATGGACACACTGCAGAAAGAATTGTGCAAACGTTGCTGGATGAACATAAATAAAATAGAAAACCATTCTCAGATAAAAACACGGATGCCGCAGGATTTGGTATTCTGCGGCATCCGTGTTTTTATTGATTTTCTATCAATATCACTTACACTCTCCTCTTTACCAAGTATAATTCAAACCAAAACTAAGCAATTCCTGCAACTGGAAATAACTCTTGTTATCCTCAGTCAATGTCACACCGTCATCATAACGCGCATGAACAAACAACTTAGTAGACAAATAGCGGTTCAATACAAAATTGAATGTATTTTCCCAACTGGCAATTACGGTGTCATAAGTTGTAAAGTACTCCAATTTAGATTCCCACACAATACTGGGAATAATTTTCCAAGTCAGATTACCTGTAAATTTCGAACCGAAAAGATTTGCTGTTTTATGCCCCGGATCCACATTAAAAGCACCCGGATCAGTTATCTTATCATTACTGATATACATAAAAGTATACGCCAGTGGAGATCCTAACAAAGACAATGAATAATTCTTCTTATTCTGCTTAAAGTCCATACCGAGGGTTATATCCAATTGAGCGGGAGACAGAAAATTAGAAATCATATCATTCGTATTCGTCTTATAATTCCCAAAAAACTGGGTCTTGAACTCGCCCGCCAAAGTATAATACCAGTTTTTGAACGCTTTCACACCCAGTTTACTGTTTAAACGAAACAAGTCGGCATTCGTCTTATATTTATGTACTGTATCTGACGGTGCTGTAACAAAACCCAATTTTATTTCCAGCTTATTTTCAAACTCTATACGCTGGCGGTCATCAAAATTAGCTTCCAGCACCAAGCCAGACAATAGCGCATTAGTACTTTCACCACCTTTATACCAGTTATCTGAAATATAATGTTGTGTGAACTGAACATATCCATTCCCCTTATGCGTCCAAAAGTTAGGACGTACCACCAACAATTCATTATCCGTAGTCAAGCTTTCCACCGGTGTTTCCGGTTGAAGGAAACTTTTGATTTTCTCTTTCCTTGGTCTTTTTACTATCTGATTATTTTCCAGTGGTTTCAGGTCGGCCAAATAAAGTTCGTTATTCACCAGTCTGCCCGGATATTGCAAATAATAATTCCTTAATATATTATTCGACCAACGGTCTGCAGCGGCCAAGGTTTCCAAATCGGGCAGCTGATATATAGCAGCAGATACAGAGTCGCGTTTCCCCATATACAGCGAATCAACAGCCGTCATTATTTTCGTATCCGGACTCCATTTTATTTCAAAAATTTCTTTTATAGGAGCTTCATAATAAGTGGGCGGAACAAACAACTTATAAAAAGCCGGATTAGGACGTACCCACCGGGGAGCCGGGATATTCAAATCATCCCACAGTCTGAAATAAGCAAAATAAGATGCGCTCAAAGCTGATAATGAATCAGAAAAGGCTTTCACAGCCGGATCTTCTTTCGTCTTGGTTACTTTCTGTGCCGATGCCTCTCCCATACAGAATACAGCAAGCACTATAGTCAAACATATACTTTTTCTCATACTATTTTTAGTTTTGTGCAAAAATACACTTAATTTTCCTTTTCCCAAAAAACTGTTTCCTTTATATAATAACGAATGATAAATTCAATTTCATCAAATGATTTTTTAGTGGGAGAAACTAAGTATATCTTCGTAACTGGTGGTGTTGCCTCCTCATTAGGTAAAGGTATTATTTCATCATCAATAGGTAAATTACTGCAAGCCAGAGGCTACAATGTGACAATTCAAAAGTTCGATCCGTACATCAATATCGATCCGGGAACTTTGAATCCTTATGAACATGGTGAATGTTATGTAACGGTAGACGGACACGAAGCCGACCTCGATTTGGGACATTACGAACGTTTTTTGGGCATCCAGACAACTAAAGCCAATAACATTACAACAGGACGTATTTACAAAAGTGTTATTGACAAAGAACGCCGCGGTGACTATTTGGGAAAAACTATTCAGGTTATCCCCCATATTACCGACGAGATCAAACGCAATGTAAAATTATTGGGAAGCAAATACAAATTTGATTTTGTCATTACCGAAATTGGTGGTACTGTAGGTGATATTGAATCACTTCCTTATTTGGAAAGTATCCGCCAATTGAAATGGGAAATGGGACGTAATGCGTTGTGCGTACACCTTACTTATGTTCCTTATCTGGCGGCAGCAGGCGAATTGAAGACCAAACCTACCCAACACTCTGTAAAAGAATTGCAATCCGTAGGTATTCAGCCAGACATATTGGTATTGCGTACCGAGCACGAATTGAGCACTAATTTGAAAAAGAAAGTTGCTCTATTCTGTAACGTAGATGAAAATGCTGTGGTGCAGTCCATCGATATGCCCACTATTTATGAAGTACCTTTGCGTATGCAGGAACAAGGACTGGATGTAACCATCCTTCAAAAAATGGGATTGCCCGTGGGTGAAACTCCAACCCTCGGCCCATGGAGAGATTTTCTAGATCGTCGTCACAAAGCAACTAAAAAAGTAAAAATTGGATTAGTTGGTAAATACGATTTACAAGACGCATATAAATCTATCCTTGAAGCTTTGTCACAAGCAGCCACTTACAATGACCGTAAAGCGGATATCCACTTCATCAATAGCGAGAAACTGACAGATGCCAATGTAGAAGAGCAAATTAAGGAAATGGATGGTATCATCATCTGTCCAGGATTCGGACAACGTGGCATAGAAGGTAAGTTCGTCGCTATTAAATATGCACGTACACACAATGTACCCACTTTTGGTATCTGTCTAGGTATGCAGTGCATGGCTATTGAGTTTGCCCGTAACGTGCTAGGTTATACAGATGCCAATAGCCGTGAAATGGATGAAAAAACGCCACACAACGTGATAGACATTATGGAAGAACAGAAAGCTATTACCAACATGGGCGGCACTATGCGCCTAGGGGCCTATGAATGTATCCTTGACCAACACTCAAAGACTTTCGAAGCCTATAAAAGCGAACATATACAGGAACGCCACCGTCACCGCTACGAATTCAACAATGACTATAAGCAGGAGTACGAAAAGGCGGGTATGAAATGTGTGGGTACCAATCCAGAATCCGATTTAGTGGAAATAATTGAAATTCCAACATTAAAATGGTTCATCGGAGTCCAGTTCCATCCCGAGTACAGCAGTACAGTATTGAAACCACATCCTTTGTTCCTGTCATTTATCAAAGCGGCAATAGACAAATAAGAAACGAGAATTATAATATAATAAGGTAAACAAGTAAAAATGGACAAAAACACTTTAGTGGGATTCGCCCTGATTGGTGCAGTTGTGATAGGCTTCAGCATCTACAACCGTCCTAGCCAGGAAGAAATGGCACGTGCCAAACATTATCAGGATTCCATTCAGGCGATAGCCCAAAAAGAGGCCGAACGACAGGCACAGGCTGCCACGACACAGAGCCAGAATGCAACATTGCATTTAGACTCTACCTCTATGTTCTATGGCGCAAGCCAAGGTGCGGAACAGCTAACGACACTGGAAAATAATGTAGTAAAACTGACTTTCACCAATAAAGGTGGACGGGTATGTGCAGCCATATTAAAAGACTATAATGGACAGGACGGCAAGCCTTTGATGCTGTTTGATGAAAAAGATTCGGGCATGAATTTCGCTTTCGAAGGAAAGAATGAAAACATTTTGACCGAGGATATGTATTTCCAGCCTACCAACGTAACAGACAGCACTGTAACCATGCGTCTGGCAGCAAACAATGGAGGCTATATAGATTTCGATTACAAACTTTTGCCGGATGCTTACATGGTGAATTTCACAATTCGCGCAAATGGCATGCAGAATTTCTTCCCTCCTGCCCTGAACACTGTCAATATAAACTGGCGTCAACGGGCACGTCAACTTGAAAAAGGTTTCAGCTTCGAGCAGCGCTATACCTCGCTCACCTACAAGCCAGTAGAAAAAAGTTCAGATTATCTGAACGAAATGAAAGAAGCAAAAGAAGATGTAACTGATCGTTTGGACTGGATTGCTTTCAAAAATCAGTTCTTCTCAAGCGTACTTATTGCCGATCAAGATTTTGACAAAGCCTCCCTAACCTCTACCCCCCAACAGGAAGGAAGCGGATATATGAAGAACTATACCGCAGACATGACAACTTTCTTTGATCCTACCGGAAAGCAGTCTACCAATATGCAGTTCTACTTCGGTCCGAACCATTTCAAGACTTTGCTGAACAGCAATGATCTAAGCCTTTCCCAAAAAGACTTGGAACTAGAAGATCTGGTTTATTTGGGATGGCCCATTATCCGCTGGGTAAACCGCTGGTTCACTATTAATTTGTTTGATTGGCTCTCGGGTTGGGGACTGAGCATGGGTGTCGTATTGCTGCTGATGACAATTATCGTCAAAGTGTTAGTTTATCCGGCTACCTACAAATCATATATGTCTTCTGCCAAGATGCGCGTCCTGAAACCGTATATCAACGAGATTAATGCAAAATATCCCAAGAAAGAGGATGCTTTAAAAAAGCAACAGGAAACGATGGCACTTTACAGCAAATACGGAGTAAGCCCCATGGGAGGTTGCTTGCCTATGCTGATACAAATGCCGGTATTCATGGCTTTATTCTTCTTCGTGCCTAACGCTATTGAGTTGCGTCAACAAAGTTTCTTATGGGCCCCGGACTTATCCACTTATGATGATATTATCAACTGGGGAACCAACATTCCTTTGCTGGGCAATCATTTAAGCCTCTTCTGTTTGCTGTTCAGTATCACTAATATTCTGAATACCATGTACACCATGAAACAGCAGGATATGGGACAACAGCAAATGCCGGGTATGAAACTAATGATGTATATCATGCCAGTCATGTTTATTTTCATCTTCAACGGTTATTCTTCCGGTTTGAATTATTATTACTTCATTTCCGGACTGATTGGTATCCTCACTATGGTGATTCTGCGCAAAACAACTGATGAAAAGAAACTCCTTGCCATGCTGGAAGCACGGAAAGAAAAGAAAAGCCAAAAGAATGGCGGCAAACCAGGTGGTGGCGGACTAATGGCCAAACTGGAGGCTTTGCAAAAGGAGCAGGAGCGTCTGCAACAAGAAAGAATGAATAAAGGAAAAAAATAACGAGTTTACACTCCCTTAAAAAGACAGCGAAGGCCGCCGTATTATTACAGAATAGCGGTCTTCGCTGTTCTGTAATAATACGATAGCTACTTCTATATTTATTCCTCTCAGCAAAGATACCATCCACAAGCACACAAAGAAACAAAACAAATATGCAGGAACATTTCACATCACCGGCTTTTATACGTATTTTTGCAGTCAATTAATCATCAAAAACAATTTTTAGATATGAATAAATCAAGCGCAACCATCATGGCAGCAGCACTTATGCTAGCTTCTTCCTGTACCGAAGTAAAGCAGGAAGGACAGGGCTACGAACCCATTATAGGTAAGCAAGAAATCACCATCAAAGATGGCCGTCTCACCCCCGAAGCCCTGTGGGCAATGGGACGTATAGGCAGTCTGAGTATTTCCCCCGACGGCAAAAAGATAGCCTACACTGTAGCCTATTATAGTGTTCCCGAGAACAAAAGCCATCATGTAATTTACGTAATGAATACCGATGGAAAGAACAACACCCTGCTTACTCAAACAGCCTGGAATGAAAGCGAACCTCAATGGATAAAAGGCGGAACAAAAATCGCATTCTTATGCAATGAAAGTGGTGGCAGCCAGATTTGGGAGATGAATCCTGACGGTACGGAACGCCGTATTATTTCCGATTTCAAAGGAGACATAGAAGGATTCTCTTTTTCACCGGACGGCAAAAAGATTCTTTTCATCTCACAAATAAAATACGGCCAACGCACCGTAGACCTCTACCCTGACCTACCCAAAGCCAGTGGTATCATTGTAAACGACCTGATGTATAAACATTGGGACGAATGGGTAGAAAGTATTCCGCATCCTTTTATCGCTGATTTTAATGGTAACATGATGGGAGCAGCCACCGATATCATGGAAGGTGAACCGTTTGAAGCTCCAATGAAACCTTTCGGAGGTATCGAGCAACTGGCTTGGAGCAACGACTCTAAACAAATAGCTTACACCAGCCGAAAGAAGCAAGGATTGGCATACGCAGTATCTACCGACTCAGATATATACCTATATAATATAGAAAAAGGCACAACACTGAACCTGTGCAAACTGAATGGACAAGATTCGAATGGAACAGATGAGATGAGAGGATATGACACTAATCCGAAATTCAGTCCCGATGGCAAATACATTGCATGGCAAAGCATGGAGCGCGATGGTTACGAAAGCGACCGAAACCGCCTGTGCGTCTACAATTTGAATAACGGCCAAAAGACATTTGTCACCGAAAGTTTCGAATCGGGCGTAGATGACTACTGCTGGAACAATGATTCACAAAGTCTGTATTTTATCGGTGTATGGCATGGAACCAGCATGGTATACAGTACCAATCTGAATGGTGATATAAAAAAACTGACTGACGGCATGTATGACTACGGATCAGTAGCCATGGCAGGCGACAAAATAATTACCAAACGTCATTCTATCAGTGCTGCTGATGAAATCTACACTCTCACTCCTGCCGACGGACAAGTGGCACAACTCTCACACGAGAATGACCACATCTTTAAACAACTGAAATTGGGCAAAGTAGAGGAAAGATGGACCAAGACTACTGACGGCAAGCAAATGCTCTCATGGGTGATCTATCCCACTAATTTTGACGCAAACAAGAAGTATCCTACTTTGTTATTCTGTGAAGGTGGGCCACAAAGTCCCGTTAGCCAATTCTGGAGCTATCGCTGGAACTTCCAGATTATGGCAGCCAACGATTATATTATCATCGCTCCGAATCGTCGCGGTCTGCCCGGATTCGGCATGGAATGGTTGGAACAAATTAGCGGTGACTACGGAGGTCAATGTATGAAAGACTATTTATCCGCCATAGATGATATTTCGAAAGAACCATATGTAGATACCGACCGTTTAGGATGCGTAGGTGCCAGCTTCGGCGGATTCTCCGTCTATTGGCTGGCGGGACACCATAACAAACGTTTTAAAGCATTTATTGCACACGATGGTATATTCAATATGGAACAGCAATATCTGGAGACAGAAGAAATGTGGTTCGCCAACTGGGATATGGGTGGTGCATATTGGGACAAAAACAATGCAACAGCCCAACGTACCTTTGCCAACTCTCCCCATCGCTTCGTTGACAAATGGGACACTCCTATTCTCTGCATTCATGGTGAAAAAGATTATAGAATTCTCGCTTCACAAGGTATGTCGGCATTCAATGCGGCTGTGTTGCGCGGTGTTCCGGCCGAACTTTTATTATATCCGGATGAGAATCATTGGGTCTTGAAACCGCAAAATGGAGTGTTATGGCAACGCACATTCTTTAACTGGTTAGATAAATGGCTTAAATAGCGCCTAAATTACCGCAATATTATCCGTTATTAGAACTATATAGTATAATTCTCAATTTTTGTGTTACCTTTGTAAGGTCAAACAAAAAAAATGAACATTAAGTGATATTTGTTAAGCTACCTTTTATTAGGTAAGTAAACAATAGCTTGTGAAAGTAGTTGTTTACAGTGTTAGTATATAAATAACTTTTTATTCCCCGTGCTTTGTGAGCGCACAAAGCTGGATGATTACAAAATAATAAAGTGATTATTTTTTCGTGATACCGGCTTGTGATAAGTCGGTATCATTTTTTTATCCCAGTATGATAGTATCTTATTATATCCAAAACAACAATATCCATCCACCTACCAAAATGTAGACGGACGGATATTGTCTTACTTTTATTCTCAATCTCTGCTCAAAATAAAAGCGAAGACGTCTTTTATTTAATTTTAACAGACGAAGCTTCCTATTTTTTCTGCATTAATCCTTTAAATGCCGTAGGATAAGGAGTTTCAAACTCCATCAACTCTCTGGTTACCGGATGATAGAAGCATAACTTGAAGGCATGTAACGCCAATCGTCCTAAAGGATCACACTCACTGCCATAACGCCGGTCACCAATAACAGGATGACCTAAATCCGACATATGCACACGAATCTGATTCTTACGTCCTGTTTCCAAATCCAACTCCACCAAAGAATATCCATTGGCCCGCTTTATTGTTTTATAATGAGTAACCGCAAACTTACCTTCCCCATCATCCACAGGACTGGAACTAACATACAATTTCCGGTCGGTCAACCAAGACTCTACTGTACCGTAATCCTTCTCCATATCACCAGAAACGATGGACACATAACGACGGTCCGTCACAATATCATGCCAATTATCACGTAAAGTATTCTGGGTTTTTTCATCCTTGGCATACATCATCAATCCCGAAGTTTCACGGTCCAGACGATGTACTACAAATACGCGGTTGAAACGATGTGAGCGCTTTACATACTCATTCAAAATATGTTGTGCAGTACGTTCCTTCTGACGTTCTGTGCTGACAGAAAGCAACCCTTCCTTCTTTTCCACCACCAAGATATAAGCATCCTCGTATACCAGTTTCAGCATCGGATGTTTAAACTCACGGTTATTCTTCGCCTTAGACATCTGCACTTTCATACCTGGTTTCAACGCGAAGTTATATTGAGTAGTAATCACATTATCTACCAAAATCACACGGTTGGCAAGCAACGCCTTTACCTTGCTACGACTGATTCCCGCCATTTTCCGCATCAGGAAATCCATCAGCTCAGCGGACTCCGTCACATTATATATAGTATATCGGGCAACGCTTTTCGCCTTTGGTCTGCCGGAATCATTTTTTTTACCTCTTGACATAATTCTATTTACTGTTTAAACAATTTATAATTGAGCCATTCGGATTATCCTCTTTTTTCCAGCAACACTACATTTTCCACATGATGTGTATGGGGGAACATATCTACGGGTTGCACGGCCATCACCTTGTATTTGGCATCTAACAAAGACAAATCACGTGCCTGAGTGGCTGGATTACAGCTAACATACACAATCCGCTGAGGCTCAGCAAAAAGGATTGTATTAATCACATCATCGTGCATTCCGGCACGGGGAGGATCAGTGATGATAACATCAGGACGACCATGTTGACTGATGAACTCTTGAGTCAGGATATCCTTCATGTCACCGGCATAAAATAAGGTATTGTCAATGCCATTGATTGCCGAATTCACTTTGGCATCTTCTATCGCTTCAGGCACATATTCGATACCAATCACTTTCTTTGCCTGACGTGAAACGAAGTTGGCTATGGTTCCAGTCCCCGTATAAAGATCATACACCAACTCATTACCAGTCAATCCGGCAAAATTACGGGCCACCTTATAAAGATTATACGCCTGTCCGGAATTAGTTTGATAAAATGATTTCGCTCCTATCTTGAATCGCAAGCCTTCCATTTCCTCAAAAATATGGTCATTCCCTTTAAACACCATCACATCCAGATCGTTAATGGTATCATTACACTTATTATTGACTACATATAACAAGGAAGTGATTTGCGGAAAACGTTCTGCAACAAAAGTCAGTAACCGCTTCATTAAATCCAATTCACCCTCTTCTACAATCTTGCATTGCAGCAACACCATAAGCTCACCCGTACTTGAGGTACGAATCATCAAGTTGCGAAGCATTCCTTCTTGAGAACGCAGATTAAAGAAAGAATAATTGTGTTCGTATGCATAGTCACGAATCGCATTGCGTATCTGGTTGCTGATATCATCCTGTAACCAGCACTTGTCTATAGCCAGCACCTTGTCAAATGCACCGGGAATGTGGAAACCTACGGCATTCATCTGATCGTACTTCACATCTTCCTTTACCT
>NZ_JBCOCI010000030.1:50546-51141 GCF_040929485.1 Phocaeicola sp. RTP21198st1_B8_RTP21198_201120
CCTTTACCTCTTCATCTGTCAGCCAACGTTTGTTAGAAAACGTAAATTCCAATTTGTTGCGATAAAATTCCGTTTTTTCCGACCCCATGATAGGTGAAATTTCCGGCAATTCAATCTTGCCGATACGGGTCAGGTTATCCGTCACCTGCTTTTGCTTATACTTTATTTGTTCTGTGTATGGCAGACACTGCCACTTACAACCACCACATACACCATAATGCTGACAGAAGGGTACTGCACGCACAGGAGAATACTCATGGAATTTCACTGCCACAGCTTCTGCATAATGATTTTTCTTACGTTTTACCTGCAAGTCTACCACATCACCGGGTACTACATAAGGCACAAACACTACCAAGTCATTCACTTTCGCCAAAGCTTTTCCTTCGGCAGCTACATCTGTTATCGTTACCTTCTCTAATAATGGAAGTTCTTTCTTCTTTCTAGCCACTTTTCCGAATAAGTTAATTTGGGGACAAATTTAAGCATTTTCCCCGAATATACCCCCATAAATCGAAAGATATTAAAATTGTAAAGTAGAAATTACAATTTCTGCTAATTTTTTTCAGTAAATAGTTTGGAGATAAATAAAATA
>NZ_JBCOCI010000031.1:0-51135 GCF_040929485.1 Phocaeicola sp. RTP21198st1_B8_RTP21198_201120
ATCCCCTCCTCTTTGCATCGGCGGGCAAAATCAGCATTCTCGGACAAAAAACCATAACCGGGATGAATGGCATCGGCATGATGTTGCCTTGCAGCTTTAATGATATTATCTATATTCAGATAACTTTCTTTGGAAGCGGCAGGCCCTATCAGGCAGGCTTCGTCTGCATACATCACATGACGCGCCGTACGGTCGGCTTCCGAAAAAACAGCCACAGTGCGGATACCCATCTCTTTACAAGAGCGCATAACGCGCACGGCTATCTCGCCACGGTTGGCAATTAGAACCTTTTGTATCATAATCTTTCTCTTTTTACCCGAAATGTCACACAAAATTACAGATGCATTCATTATACATGAACACACCTTACATGGGTGGCATCTCTCATTAGTATTGATTATTTAACGAAAACTCCCTATTTTTTAGAAGCGGGAGCCATAATTGCCTGCAAAGATACTTGTTTTTTGCACAAAAACTACAAATGTGTGTCTAAATAATGTTTTAATACGTTGGCATGATTTCGTTCTTGTTCTTTTGAAGCGTAAAGTAATGTTACCTTCGAATAAGCTTTTATCTTATCAATGAACGCTTTAGCGGCATCCGATTCTTTCAATTCTTTTTGATACATATCCGCAAAAGCCCCCCATCTTTTTTCTACATCCGCATGAAACCATTTCCTTAAATCATTGGATGGAGTGACCTCTTTTGCCCAATAATCGTATTTCAAATATTCCCTCTTCATGCCACGGGGCCACAGACGATCTACCAAAACACGATAGCCGTCTTGTTCAGAAGGTTCATCATAAACCCTCTTAATGTTTACTTGAGTCATAGTTGGTTATTTTAATTTAGGTACAAGCTTATAACTCCATACAGTCCTAAAAAGTTCATTCCGGACAGCGGATTCAGGACAACAGCAACTCATAATCCACTACATCCAACCATCGTCCAAATTTCAATCCTACCTTCTTAAAATGGGAAACTTTTTTAAATCCCAGCCTCAAATGCAAAGCATCACTGGCAGCATTGCCCTCTGTGACACAGGCTATCAGTGCACGGTACCCATCCCTACGACATTCTTCAATCAATCTTTCCATTAATTCCCTGCCTATGCCCTTCCCCTCGTATCCAGGAGCTAAATAGACCGTTGTTTCCAACGTATACCTGTAAGCAGTCCTCTCCTTCCACAGATGGGCATAACAATAACCCACTACTTTCCCTTCTTCCTCATACACAAAATAGGGAAAGCGGACGGCAATTCCGGCAATACGGCTACGCATATCTTCCTCTCTCAAAGGTTCCGTTTCAAATGTAGCCACACTGTGCTCGACATATTCATTGTATATTGTCGTGATGGCTTTGGCATCCTGAAGTTCCACTCGTCTAATCATAATATCATATCTATTATTAAAACGTAAGCAAGATATAAAAAAATAATCAGTTATCTAGAGAATAATCACTATATTTACAGCCGATTCTAATTTCAGCTATAAAAATGACAGAAATAGTAGAACTAAAAGACTTTATCCCAGCCTACACCAATGCAGTACAAAAACTGCTGGAGCAGCTCACAAACCGCCCGGTAAAACTGACCGAGACAACCCTCAAAGAGATCATATCCCAAGAGAACACCCATCTGTTTTTCTTACTGGCAGATCAGAAAATTGCGGGAATGCTGACTGTAGGTATCTATCACAGCCCCACAGGCGGCAAAGCGTGGATTGAAGATGTCGTAATGGATGAAAAATACCGGGGACAAGGATTCAGCAAACAGCTGGTCACCCACGCTGTCCGGTTTGTGAAGGAACAAGGCATACCTCTTATTATGCTTACTTCAAACCCCACACGGATAACAGCCAACAAGCTATATCAAAAATTAGGCTTCGAACAAAAGCAGACCAATGTGTACAGAATGAATTTAGAATAACCCATTCCTATTTCAATATGATAACAATCAGACATTCATTACCCAAAGATTTAGATGCAATTATAGAAATATTCCATTATGCCCGTCAGTTCATGAAAGAACATGGCAACCCCAATCAATGGATAAACGGTTATCCTTCCGCTGAATTGATTCTGCGAGAAATAACCAACTGCACCAACTATGTTTGCGAAAATGAAAACGGAGAAATAATAGGCACATTCTGTTTTATTCCCGGAGAGGACCCTACGTATGCCCGCATTGATGACGGCAACTGGCTGAACAACGAACCATATTACGTCATTCACCGCATGGCTACCAACGGCAAACAGAAGGGAATAGCTGACGCCTGCTTCAAATGGTGTTTCGAGCATTGCAACAATATCCGGGTAGATACCCACCACGACAACCTTGTGATGCAGAATATCCTGAAAAAGTACGGTTTCCGGCGTTGTGGCATCATTTATACCCACAACGGCACATCCCGCATCGCCTACCAGCGGACATTGACCGAAAAAGAGTTATCTTTGCCGACCGAATAAACAAGAAAAAGAAATATGAAGATTCTCTGGATAGACCTGAACAGTTCATATGCCCATTCCTCATTGGCACTGCCAGCCCTACATGCACAAATCATGACAGACCCTTCTATAGAATGGGAAATCGTATCTGCCACCATCAACGAAAATGCAGGAATGATTGTCGACGAGATCTACCACCATCAACCCGACATCCTTGCCGCAACCACCTGGCTTTTCAACCATGAGCAACTGATACATGTCGCTTCCAGAGTAAAAGCATTGCTCCCCAAAACCTGCCTGGTGCTGGGCGGTCCGGAATTTCTGGGAGACAATGAAGAATTCCTCCGCAAAAATCCATTTGTGGATTGCGTTTTCAGAGGAGAAGGAGAAGAAGTCTTTCCACAATGGTTAACCTGCTGGAACCATCCGGAACAATGGCACACCGTGCCCGGACTCTGTTACCTCACTCCTTACAAAGAATATAAAGACAACGGCATAGCCCGCGTACTGAATTTCGCCGGACTCGTCCCTCCTGAACAAAGCCGTTTTTTTAACTGGAGTAAACCCTTTGTCCAACTGGAAACAACACGCGGATGTTTCAACACCTGCGCCTTCTGTGTCAGCGGCGGTGAAAAACCGGTACGCACCCTTTCCATCGAAAGCATCCGCAGAAGGCTACAACTCATCCATGCACATGGCATCAAAAATGTACGTGTATTAGACCGTACTTTTAATTACAACCCTCGAAGAGCCAAAGAACTACTCCGACTCTTTCTGGAATTCCATCCCGATATCCGCTTCCATCTGGAAATACATCCCGCCCTGTTGTCAGAAGAGTTAAAAGAAGAACTCAGCCTGCTGCCCAAAGGACTGCTTCATCTGGAAGCCGGCATCCAAAGCCTGCGCGAACCTGTACTTGAGAAAAGCCGCCGGATGGGCAAACTATCCGATGCACTGGATGGTCTGAGATTCCTGTGCGCTTTACCCAACATGGAAACCCATGCCGACCTTATTGCCGGACTGCCTCTTTATCATCTTCATGAAATATTTGAAGATGTCCGTACCCTGGCCGAATATGCTGCAGGAGAAATCCAACTGGAGTCACTCAAACTGCTTCCCGGAACCGAAATGCGCCGGAGGGCGGAAGAATCAGGTATCAAATATTCCCCTCTGCCGCCATACGAAGTACTACAAACCCACGAGATCAATGTCAGTGAATTGCAGACAGCCCGCCAGCTTTCACGCTTGTTGGACGGATTCTACAACACACCGGCATGGCAGGCACTGACACGTGAACTCATTTTGAATGACGAACAATTCCTCCATCGTTTTCTTACATATTTAACAAAAGCCAATCTGATAGACCAGCCCATGAGTCTGGAAAAACGAGGCTTGATACTCTATGAGTTCTGCAAACAAAACTACCCCGAATATCAGATACAGGCTAGTATTGCCTGGATAGAGGCAGGCATGTCACTGAAAAAGCTTCCCGCCGAGAAAGTATGGACCAAACGACAAATTCCTCCTGCTACTTGGAATATCATTTATGGAGAATACAAAGAAAGCCTTCGTCTGTGTTTCCTTCCTGCCGATGAAAAGGGAGAACATGGCTACTGGTTTGGCTTTGAGTCGGAGATACAAAAAGCAAGTCCTGTATTCAAGGCAAGAACGTAAAACGTTACTACATCAGGAGAAGCTGTTGGTTTCAAAAAGTGATGCTCGATTTTGATTTAGTATCACTTTATAGAAGTGAAACCAAGCGGCTGAAAGAGTCCAACAAGAGTAATCCGGGTAAGAACCAAAGGAAAAGGTGATTTCGTCTTACGTAAAACATAAAATCCTTCCGTCACATCATTCCACTCATTATCAGCAATTTGCTGTGTAAAAAACATCCATAATATCCCTGAACTGGTATGCAGGTGATGGGGATGGGAACATTCGCCCATTATTTGTAAAAGAGCCGCAGATATCAGATTAGATCTGACAGGACATGCCGTGCTTTCATTTAATTAAATAGGATGTCATTGTGTTAACTTCCGATATATACTGTTGCTCCATCTATGTGAAGCAGTAGTTCCACTTTAGTGACAACGGCTCTTCACACAGATGAAAAGCCCTCTTCACCCAAGTAAAATATCGAATTCCACCATCCTCGCATACGGATTCTAACGGGACTATGCAGTAAGTGCAACGCAAAATCGCACATCAAATGCAAAAATCCCTGTCGCTTCATCTGCGGTGTAGATAGAAGAGATGCGTCTGCAAGGGTAAAAATTAAACGGGTCAGTTTGAAAACTTGGGGAATTAGTTAAAGTGGTTATCTTTGAGGCATGAAATAGAAATGCCCCCCCTTACTCCTATGGAGATGTTGAGCTTGTTCCTTCCTGCAGACATGCTTGATTATTTTGACCTAGTTAACCATGTTTCTCAAGAGACTTGCTTCATTCTTTTTCTTGAAGAAAAGCCTCCCATTCCTCAAGAGTATTCTCATTTGCACCTACATTCCAAAGGTTTCTTCCCGGATTTCCTATTCGCAGTAAAGCTGTATACCTACGCGTCAAGCGCCATCGTTAGGGAAACCCGGAAACAGGACAAACTTTTAGTCTCGATTGGAACTGTGAGTCTGTTTTGGATACTATTTTTTCTTCAGGTAACAGTCCTATTCCGTCTAGTATGGCTTAAATGTCCATGCTTGTTATTTTCTAAGTTAAAGGCCATTACCCACACATTTTTTTCTCTCTACACACGGATTTTCGCAGGACCTTCTTCTGTTCTTTCCACAAGTTCTTTTAAACATCCTGCTCCCGGTGGTGACCATAATATAAGGTTGACCACAATATATCTTTTGGCTTTCCTCACAGGACTTTACTTTGACAACCTTTGATACATCTTGCACATTCAATACCTATTCCATCCTATACCACAATCAAATCTTTTGAGATAATCTTTAAAGATATTTTCAGCAATAGTGGTATCCTTATCACCCGATGTCATCGTATATTTACCAAACAATCCTACTCCCCAATATGGTCCGGCATTCATGAATAGCGAAATCTTTTTTGATACAGGCATCATATACCCTATGTGAATAGGTATATTAAGATAATGAAGATTTGCACTCCACATGTTTCCCAATTTGTCTTTATCTCCGATATGGGCATAATACGGTGTTTCCCAATTTTTATTGGTCAGCATAACTCCCATATCAAGATAAAACCCTTTATCTTCTTTGAAGAAATATTCGCCTTTAAATTATAATCTACCTTGTTCCTCTCATTTGTGATAGAATTCAAGTTCATTCCGCCCGTTATTCCAAATCTGAAATCTTGCGCATTTAACGAGATAATGCCAGTTAACGCAATTAATAAAGATATATGCTTCTTCATACCACCATCCTATCAATGATATTAATTATTCAGACCACTATTCTTACTGTCATAGGATACCAATCCTAATAATAAAACTCCTATTGCAGCATAAGAAAATTTTGCTTTTCTATTCGTTCCATTTTTGTATTTTGATTTGATGCAATTAATACGAAGTAAATAGCTTCGGTTTGTATATAGCTTGTTTTTGGAGAATTCAAACTAATAATACTCTAATAATCAATATATCATGATATAAGTATTTGTAATAAGGTTCGAGTGGGTTGGAACACAAAATTTTGCATCGAAAAATAATAAGAATCACTGTTTGCGGAGACTTCTGAAAATATATTGCCAGTAGATTGGACGTTACGAACGGTAAACAAAGTGTAGTTGAAATACGGAAATTATATACTGTCCGTAACCTGGTGTATCCAAGTTGGACAAGTTATTTTCAGCCATCCTTTTAATAAATGGCATCACTTCTATCTTATTTTCAGATTCCACCCTATTGTGTGGATAGAGAGTTCTTTTCGGACATCTAGCTACAAAAGACTTGTAAAATGCCTCGAGTACTATGGTCTCTACTAATTTCTTGCAGCAAACTTTACATGACTCGTAAAAAACTGACCTTCATGTTTGTGTGACCTCCTTGGATAAAGATCTTGTCTTTTCATCTTATACTTATTTTATTTGCACCAACCGTTCTGAATAGCTATGAGGCTTTGGTCTGTTTGGTAACCTTGTCCACGATTAAATACCTTGTATGAAGTTTTTGTCCGTCAAGCCAAATGTTTGCTGCCAACTTCTTTCAGAAGCCATCTCACGATAGACACCCTTGCCATTGGTTATGCGATTCCTGCTATTAGGATTCACTCGGGACTTGCATCCGTCAGGCAATACCAACAAACGGAGAGTGCCGATAAACCGCCACTCCCCGTTTTCTTTTCACGACAGGAATTACACGCTATTTCTACTTTCCTTCCTCCTAGATTTTGGAAAGAAATTATTCATAAAAAAATCTGACTGACATTTGTTAGGATTTTTATATACATTTTGTTTCAAAGATAGTTCTAAAGACTTTTTTCTTTGATAAACGTTTCTTTTTCAACCACAGATAATAACCGCTCAAAGGCAAGATTCCTCCGATGAAAGCGGCCAGAAAATAAAGGACCTTTGTCGTCATTCCGCCCCATGACCCGGTGTGGAAAGCATAGAACCACCCTTTCATCTTCTGTGCTCTGGGAACATCGCTATAAGCCGTAACGGTCGTGATTTCTCCTGTTTGGGTATCAAACGCCGCCGTGTCACTGCTTCGCATGTTACCGGGCTTGCTTATCTGTGCTTTTCCGGCCGTCAGCGAAATGGAGGCATACGAAGGATAAAGGGCCTGCAGTTCGGAAACCACATTATCCCATATCCCATAATCGAACTCTGCCTTTTCTTTCTTTTCATCCTTATTTTGCTGTTGCGGAGCGGACATGGCGGGACGGGCTGTCGAGACACCGAACAGTCCATAGGCTGCCGTGCGGTACCATTGGAACGACCATGTAAGCCCTGTCAGAGCCATGACCAGCAAAAACAGGGTAACATATATGCCCAGCGAGACATGACTGTCGTACCAAAAACGCCACCAACCTTTCGTACACGATACAACAAGACGGTTTCTCAGCGCCTTACGGGTACGCGGTATCCATATCACAATACCGGAAACGAGGATAACAACCATTACAAAGGTAGTAATACCCACGATAACCTTGCCGGCAGATTTTGCCCCCTTATAGGCAGGCGGGTCCATCAGCCACCGATGCAGTTTACGCATGGTCTGGAAGAAAGGGTAACTCTTGGTCCAACCGTTCACCTCTCCAGTGTATGGATTCACGCTTAACGAACGCTTTCCCGCACCTTTGAATGTTGCCATGCAGGCGACGTCCCGTTCACCCGACAGTTGCAGGGAGAGCAATTCCAACGAATCCGGAACCTGCTGGCGGATAGAGGCGACCAGTTCGGACGGCGGCAGAGGAGTGTCCCCTTCCGTATATGCGACCTTATAAATTTTAGGATTGAGGCTTTCCGTTATGTCCCGCTCGAAAACAAGGGCCGCCCCCGTAAGGCAGATAACCGTGATTATCAACCCGACGGGGACAGACAGCCATAAATGTATTTTTCGGAATACTTTATTCATACAAAGGCCTATTTTTGTTTCAACAGACTTGCTCCCTTGATGACTTCAGCTTCCACTTTCGTGCCAGGCGTGGCCACGCCATTGCGGTTGATGGTGTACAGGACTGCACCCGACGTAGTCATCAATTCGAAAGTCACTGTACCCTTGTCCGTGTCAGAAGCATAAGCAAGCGCAATGTCATTGATGTCGCCGGCTTCAGGCATACCGGTCACAGGCGTGTAATTTTGCGTTTCTACGTCGAAGATGCCGAATGTCTTGTGTGTGCCTTCCGTGTACCCATCCATTCCGGGGTTGGTGAAGAGTTGCAGGCAGAACTTGTTGTCACCCAGATAGTAACATCTCCACAAATAGCGGTCGCCTGTCTTATCGTTTAGGTCTACGTAGTAATCACTGTCGATATCTACGGGCTTGCCACTCTGAATATTGCTACCGCTGATGCGCAGCACAGCAGAAGGCACTCTTAGGCTGTTCGTTTGGAAGTTCTTGCCGCCTTGGCAGAACAGGTAGATTTTATCACCAACGACTTCGATACCCGTTTCCGTGCGCGACCTAGAATTGCCTTTGATCTGTCCGGCTTCTTTTCCCGGATGGTCTTCGCTCTTGCGGACAATCATGCTTTGGTATTTCAAATATTCTTTATCCGCATCTGTCGGGTCGAACTTGTAAAC
The DNA here is from genome assembly GCF_040929485.1 of Phocaeicola sp. RTP21198st1_B8_RTP21198_201120. Taxonomy (NCBI): domain Bacteria; kingdom Pseudomonadati; phylum Bacteroidota; class Bacteroidia; order Bacteroidales; family Bacteroidaceae; genus Phocaeicola; species Phocaeicola sp. RTP21198st1_B8_RTP21198_201120. The sequence goes on from NZ_JBCOCI010000031.1 coordinate 8,664, forward strand.
ACCCAAATAGAAGTTGTTGTCCAAGTCTGTACCATAGGAAGCCTTCGCACGGGTGCTTGCTGCTTTTGAGGTGTAGTTACCATCCTGCACCAGATGTTTGGTGGTATAGGCCAGCAGCACGTAGTCGCCGTACTGGGCTATGTCACCAACCCCCCATGCCTCATTGCCCATCTGGCTGGCCGGTTCTTTGCTGTGGTCCTGACAGTTTATTTTTCCATCTACGACCACACTGCTGAACTCAGTCACCTTGACGTATTTCACGCGTGTATAGTGATTGTTGTCCTCGGCTTGGTCAGACAGACCGAGCAAGTAGTCATTGAAAAAGCCGCGTGCTTTCACGTCGCCATCCAGCATTATACCATTGCCATGTTGAACTAGTTGCCCGTCAATGAGCTTCCAAGCATAGGAGTAGCCACCTGTACCTCCCTGTGAGGGATAGTTCATGCCAATCAGCAGTTCGTTGTTGTAGTTGACAAAATCTGGGTTGCTTGCATCGAAAGATATACGCCCGTTCGCTTCAGTCGGGTCAATCGTACCTTTGGTGGGGTCGCTGGCCAACTGCAAATAGTTGGCCGTTCCGTCCGATGTGGCACTCATCACTACATATTGCACGGGGGATTTGTCACCGTCACCGGGTCCATCAACTCCTTCATTGTCATTACAAGCTGCAAATGCACATGCGCATAGAGCCATGCTGAATAATTTAAATCTGTCTTTCATTTTTACTTTATCGTTTTTAATTGTTATATAATGGTCACTTCATAAAGCTATAGCCGAACTTGATAGCGAAGGCGCGTCCCGGCTTCTGCATCTTGAAATTGTCGTACAGGCGGGCATTGAAGATGTTGGTACACTCGGCCGATACGGTAAACTCCGATTTTTTTCCGAAGTTGTAGCTGACGAAGAGGTCGTGAGAGAATTGGGTAGGTATATCAAGTTCCGCATTCTGGTACACATTCCACTCGTAACTGAACTTCTGGACATAGTTCATCATATAATGTATGTCCAGCACTGTTCCCTTCACAAACACATCGCGCAGGGTAAGCCCGGCTTCTCCGTTACCATACATATAGGGGATAGCAGGTACGCGTTCTTTGTAGTTCTTGCTCTCCTGCTGTGTGCCCGTCACGTACCTGGTCAAGCTCCGCATGTCGATGTAGCTGAAGTTGCCGCCCACGAAGAAGGCATCCTTAAAAGTGTAGCGGATGCTCAAGTCCGTACCCAAATTGCGTACACGACCATCGTTCTGTGAACTGGCACGCCCACTGTCGTTGTTGGTCGTGCGGCGAATATAGTCCTTGATTTCTCTGTATTGAAAAGCTGCATCGATGGTCAGCCGGTGGTCGGTCAAATCCACAGCATTGGCTGTGACACTGATATTGACGTTATTGCTTGATTCCGGTTTCAGATTGGAGTTGCCTCGCTCAATGTCGTCGCCAGAACCGAACAACTCACGGCTGGTAGGCAGACGCAGGGCGTATTCATACGACAACCGCAGTTGTGTGTGCCGCCCCCAAAAGTAGGTACTGGCCCAACCTCCTCCCCAATAGGAAGTGGTGTTGCTGAAATCCTGATAATTGATTCCGCCTTCCGGATCGAGGTAGGCCTCCAGATGGTTCATATAGTGCTTCACAAAGGCAGATGTGTTCCACTTGCCCTTGTAGTCATACTTATAACTCAATCCGGTAACGATTTTCATACTCTGCGATGGATGCTCATAGGTGGGTTTGTAGGCCGTTTCGTCCTTGCCGGAGCGGGAGAAGGTGGTGAGCGTACTGCTCAGCGACACGGACTGCCCGTCTGCGGGAAAGAGTGCCATGCGGAAGTTGGCCGCCCCATTATGGTCCCGGTAACGGTACTTCATGTACGACAACTCGCCCGGTACGCCTTTCGGTTGACTCTGACCCAGCCAGTTGTAGTTACAACTGGCCGTATCGGCAGAATAGGACTTGCCGAAGTTGTAGTTACCGTTCAGCGACACGTGCAGCCCCTTCAACACTTTGAATCTCTTTTCGTAAGTCAGTTGCGGCATCAGCGTATTGGCCGTGGTGTAGCGTGCACCATACACCCAGTCCATAGTGGAGGCATTCTGGGTCTGTTTATACTCGTAACCTCCCATGAAGCCTAACAACAGACGATCGGCAAACGTTTTGTCCACTATCCCAATCTTCAGAATGGCTACCTCGTTGTGATACTTGGCATGAAAGCGGCGCACCGTGAGATTTTCTTTAACCTCCTGGTTACTGCCATCCTCGTTGAACTTCGTGTAACTGTCGATATTGACTTTATAATCGTTATCCGAGTAGTTCTGATAGGCATTCAGAGAAACATAAAAACCTTTCTTTGTGGTATGTTCCGCATAGACATTGGTTTTGTGGGTGTTAAACGAACCGAACGAATAGGAGGCGTTCACACGGGTACACCGGCTGTTGTCCGTAACGATATTGATAGCCCCGCCGAGTGCGTCACCGCCCAGTTCGATAGGTACGACACCTTTGTACACCTCCACACGTTTGGCGAGACCTACCGGAATATTGTTCAGCCCGAAAGCGGAACTCATACCGTCCATCGGTACACCGTCGATGAAGATTTTCACATGCCGACCGGAAAAGCCGTTCAAAGTGACGTTGGCTTCGGAACCCACGCCTCCCGTGGAACGGATTTTCACCCCGCTGATTTTGTCAATGACATTGGACAGGTCCATCGTCGTGCTTTTCAACTTGGCCGTTTCCACCAATGATACATTATAGGCCAACCGCTGCACTTTTTCCGCAGGACTCAATCCTTTCACCACGACCTCGTTCAAGGTCTGCGAGTCCTCCTGCATCTCGAATTTGAGGTAACTGTACTCCGTAGCGGGGGCATATACTTTTTGTATTGTCTTATATCCCAAGAAAGAAACTGTGATACGAATTTTGGGATACCTCCCTTTCAGATGAAACTCAAACTCTCCTTTTTCATTGGTGGAGCTTCCTCCTATATAAACATCATCCTCGAAAGAACGTATTTCCACGGCGGCATAACTTAACGCTTCGTTTGTGGTACTATCGGTTACTCTTCCCTTTATTACTTGGGCACTTACATTCACACAAGATAAAAATAATAATATGGCAAAAATTAATACCATTTTGACCTGATTCATTCTTTCATTTATTTATTAAAAACGACTGTAAAATTAATTTTCATCAAAAATATCTGCAATACCTTTTTTTAGGTATAAATTTTACATAATCGCTGCGATTCAGGCGGGAAATATACCTATTTTTAATGAGTCTTCTTTTAGCCGATAGACACAGACCGTGTATAGGCAGCATAATTTGTAACCTGAAAAATGCCTATATACGGACAATGAAGATAGCATAAAAAAGCAAACGGAGAGTACCGATAAACCGACACTCTCCGTCCGCTTTTTGAATGGGAAATTACATGCTATTCTTGTTTTCTCTCAATTCAGAAGAACAAATCAAGATAGGCAATGAAACGAAGGACTACAACCTTTCCAAACTCCCACAGACCACATCCGAAGGACAGGATATCAAGCGTTTGGAAGGTGACAAGCAATTAGTCATAGAACTGAATATCAATAAAAACGGTATCAGCGTCAGCGGTGTAACCATTCAGGGCTGGGAAACACAAGGCAACGGTGTCGGGCGACATCACCATCGGATAACAAAGTCCAAAGGACAAACCTGTCTCATCACGAGACGTAATACCTATCTGATAGAAAAAGGATTGCATGTAAACCCATTTTGCTGGTACCATAAAACCAACAATTATGAAAATAAAACATTTTATTTTAGATTTTTCTCGATTTAACTTAACCAATTGGGGAATAAACTTTTAGCGAATTATTTGAGAAATAGAGGTAACGATTTAGCAACTGTACGAATTTCAACATTTTGCATTGCTATGCTGTCAAATAACTCTTTCTGAATACAAATATAAAGCAATTATTTGAATACACAAAACAGACACGAGCAATAATTTTTGTTCGTGTCTGTTTAACAATATAAACGGGAAACTTAAAAGAAATTTCCGAATACAAAACCCGATATTGTTGCCATGATGATAACCAAAGCTACATAAACAATGGTTTTCTTTGTCCCCATAACACCTTGAATAACCAACATATTCGGTAGCGACAGCGACGGGCCGGCCAGCAGTAACGCAAGCGCAGGGCCTTTTCCCATGCCTGAAGCCAACAACCCTTGAATAATCGGCACTTCGGTCAGGGCGGCAAAATACATGAACACTCCCGTGAAACTTGCGAAGAAGTTGGATAGCAGCGAATTTCCACCGACAGCCCATTCAATCCACTCGTTAAAAATAACTCTGGCAATCGACGTGTTATCATGTGTCGAACCCAAAAGAAATCCGGCTGTCACTACGCCGACGGCCAACAAGGGTAATATCTGCTTGGCGAATCCCTATGATGATAATGCCCATTCTCTATTTTCCTCGTTTCGTTTATCAAACAGCAAGATGATGGAAAGTGAAGCCATACCCACAACCATCGGAACGAGCGGTACTAATTTGGCTTTAGCAATAAGGGCGTCTGCAAGGAAAACAGAAACAATCGTTATCACGACTCCGGCACATACCCATAATGGACGCAATTTCAATATTCGGACAAGCGACCAACAGAGCATCAGAGCAAGAACTCCCGTAATATACCATTTATAGGTGAAGATGAAAGTCCACAAACCTTTGTCTAAAGCAAAGGGCGCACCCCAATTTACAAAGACGAGAATCAGTACCAATGTAAAAAAGTGAAACGAGGTTTGCCACATCGGGCGTCTTTCCAGCAGTGGAACAATAATCATCTGTTCCTCTTGTTTGGCTTTCTCTTCCTTACGGAAAATAAATGCCATAGCAAGGCTATCACTACGGAGAATCCGATAGCTCCAACCGTTCGTGCAACACCCATCTCTACACCCAAAATACGGGCTGTCAAAATGATGGATAAAATACTGATGGCTGGGCCGGAATAGAGAAAGGCTATGGCAGGGCCTAACCCTGCGCCCCGTTTGTAAATACTCGTAAACAACGGCAGAATCGTGCAGGAACAGACTGCCAATATACTACCCGAAACAGCAGCTGCCGTATAGGATAACCACTTCTTGGCATTTGCTCCGAAATATTTGAGAACCGAACCCTGACTGACGAAAACGGCAATCACACCTGCGATGAAAAAGGTGGGAAGCAGACATAACATAACGTGTTCCTGCGCATACCATTTAGCAAGGTCGAGGGTTGCATCGACAGCCGTCATGAACCTCTCATTGCCGAGTGGCATGAAAAATACGGCTGCATAAACCACAATCATCCAAAAGAGGATTTTCAACTCTTTTTTAGTATCCATAACTGTACCTTAAATACCGAGTATTTGTTTTACCTCTTTTTCGGACGGGACGTGTCCCTTGACTTTAACGGCTCCATCCACCACAACGGCAGGTGTGGCCATAATGCCGGAATTGAGTATTTCCACAATATCCTCTACTTTCGTAAGTTTCACGTCTTCGAGATTGTTCTCGCTAATTACTTTCTCGATTGTCTGATAGGTTGTCTTGCATTTGGCGCAACCCGTTCCCAATACTTTGATTTCCATGTTTTTGTTTTTTATAAATACATAATCACACAATAATACAAACCGATAATCGCAAATATGCTCCCGACAATCCGGTTCAGCCATTTCTGTACAGTCTGCATTTTACCGTAAAAACTGCCGATATGTTGTACACTGAATGCCAATATCCAAGCGACAATCAAAACCGGCAACGCAGTAGCTATGGCAAAAGGACGGGCAGCAGATAGCCTGCAACAGTCGTTGCCGACATCGGAATCAATATGCCGAAATAGAAAACTCCGCTGGTGGGACAAAATGCCATAGCGAACAACACGCTGAGCAAAAACGCTCCCCATCCTCCTTTACGGGCTAAGCCCTCGCCATTTCCCTTAAAACCGAAAGAGGGTAATTTCAGTTTGCCTCCGAACAGTATGAATAAAACCTATCAATAACAAGGCAGGGCCGAGTACGAGTTCTCCGTATTTGCCGATAAACTTCTGAATACCGAAAAGACTTGAACCCTCTTTGAGTATTAGTATCAATACGATACCCAGCAATGTATAGATAATTACACGACCGAGCGTTATAGTAAGCCATTGAGGAATATCCGACGGCGGGTTTCAATGTCCTTACCTATAAATCCGATAGCAGCGATACTCGTAGCCAATGGGCAGGGCGAAATCGCCGTAAGCAATCCCAAAAGAAAAGCCATAAGTGCAGGAGCCGTGCTGCTGTCCAATAATGTCTGTAACCACTCCATAGAACTTTATTTCAATAAGGTACGGACTTTTTCAGCTACTCCGTTCTTGAAAGTGGCGGGAGCAGTTCTGGCGTTGGCAAAAGCATATTCGGTCAGATTTTCATACGTTTCTTTGCCGGCTTTCCATTTGCTGATGAAAAGCGAAGACCATGTAACCTCATATTTCTCGGCGATAGCTTCGTTCTTCGGTTCGGAAATGTCGATAGTTCTGAAAACGAGTGTTCCGTTTTTCAGTTCGTCAGCAAATTCTGCCTCTACCGCTTCTTTGGCGTTCTTTTCTATTGCCATGCAGGTAGCGCATCGCTATTTGCTATGAAAATACAACACCTCCACACGGTCTTTCTGTTTTTGTGGCTGGGTTTGCTCCACATCAGTAGAAGCACTCTTCTTTGTCCCATTGTTACTGCAAGCAGTCAATCCGCAGCTGATAATCAAGACTAAAATCAATCTGTTCATACGCTTTTGTTTTTATTGGTTGTTATTTGTGTTTGTTATTCGCAAAACAACGAACAATAATCCTAAAAAAATTGTCCCTATTCGCAACAACTCTCCTTTTTGCATACACATTGTCCGAAGAATTTAGAAAAAAGCATCGAAGCTATTTTCCAATTCTCTCGATTGATACAATATTTCACTTTCGGCGTTTCTATCTCTCCTTGTATCAAACCTGCTTCTTTCAACTCTTTCAGATGTTGTGAAACCGTCGCTTTCGCGATGGGGAGTTCTTCGTGAATATCTCCGAAAAAACAGCAATCCTGCTTGGCTAAGAATTCAAGAATAGCCATTCTTGCCGGATGCCCCATCGCTTTGGCAAAGCGGGCTATCTGCTCTTGTTCCAATGTATATTTCTTGGATTCCATAGTCTTCTTATTTTTATGTTCGCAAATATACGAACAACTTTATTCTTTCTAAATAAAACCGATGAAAAATATTATTCTTTCTTTCAGCGGTTTTATGAAAAAAGTTCCCAATACGATTGAGAACACTGGATTGAGGACTAAGAATAATATCATACAATGTCATACCGTTATATTCTAATGCGAGGAGAGTGCCGCAAAAGGTAAAACTAACATTCCTATCACGATAACACATAAACAAATAAACGTATTCCTTATCATGATGTCCCATACAGATATGGTTTACGTCCTCACATTGGCTTTATTGCTTTGAATTGTACATGAGGTACACCGTCAATCGTCATAGGCTTATCTTCGTGGAATCCTACTTTCTCTAAAACACGCCTTGATTTCAAATTGTCGGCTTCAATGAGGGCATAGACACACGGAATCTTCAGTTTATTGAAAGCATAATCCATCAAAGCGGCAGAAGCTTCTGTGGCATATCCTTTGCCCCAATATTTCTGTGTAAACCTATAGCCCAAATCATAATAGTAAGGAAGAGCCTCCATCGGAAGAATCATAGTTATCCATCGTGTAGAGGTACTTGAACCCATAGGGCGGATTGACTTTTTGGGCTTCTCCGTTGCGCACGATGTCGAAACTCATTGGTATAAGGCCACAAAGTGGTCTTTCGGTGGCTGGGCACGCTGTGGTTGGAGGTTATCTTCACCTTCACCGGGAGGAGTTTTTCGGGATAGCCTTCCGGGATGCTGTACTGCACCTCGTATATTTTTCCTTTCTGTATGTAATTTATAACTTTATCAGCAGGAAAATGGAAAATGCGAATACCGCACTTTTCCGGGGATGTCTATCTTTGCCGGCTCAAAAAGACAGACATCATTATGATAACAACGAGCCGATTTTTTAAAGAGAAACAGTATATGTGGTACAAGGTTAGAGAGCTTCAGTCGAAAGGATTAAACAAGACACAGATCGGGAAGCACCTGGGAGTGGACAGAAGCACCGTGCGGAAATATCTGCAGATGTCCCGGGAAGATTTTGTAAGGAGGCGGAATTCGCATCGCAAATACACGCTGAAACTGGCAGGATACGAGGAGTATGTGCGGGGGACTCTGGAGGAATATCCGTACATATCGGCCGCACGGATGCATGACTGGCTTAGAGAATGCTATCCGGATTTCCCGAAAGTGTGCGACAAGACCGTATTCAATTTTGTAGAAAAGGTGCGCTGCAAATATGGCATCGGAAAGAAGTCGGAGGCCAGGATACGCAGGGACTATGAGAAACTGCCGGATACCCCCTATGGGAAGTATGCGCAGGCAGATCTCGGGGAGAAATGGATGTCCGCGGAAAACGGCAGAAGCACGAAAGTCTATTTTTTTGCGATCGTCCTGGCACGTTCACGCTACAAGTTCACCTGTTTCAGCCGTCGCCCTTTCGACACGGAGCGCGCCATCTATGCACACGAGCGCGCTTTTGAGTATTTCGGAGGGAAACCGGAAAAGATCCTTTATGACCAGGACAGGGTGCTGATTTCCCGGGAGAACCTGGGAGACCTGATGCTGACAAGGAAGTTCCAGACGTTTGTCAGGGAGCAGCATTTCCAGCCGGTGTTCTGCCATAAGGCCGACCCCGAGTCAAAAGGCAAGGTCGAGAACGTAGTGAAATATGTGAAGGAGAACTTTCTGGTGGCACGTGTGTTCCGTGATATCGACAGTCTGAACAGGGAGGCCCTCGAATGGCTCGAAAGGACGGGGAACGGGAAGGTGCACGGGACCGCCCGTCTTGTCCCACGGGAAGAGTTTGCCGTGGAGAAAAGTTTTCTCATACCCTATCATGGGACGCCACAGCCACCGCAGGAGGAGATGAGGGAATACCATGTCCGCAAGGACAATACAGTGCAGTACAGGGGGAATCATTACAGCCTGCCATGCGGAACTTACCGGAGCGGGCAGACAACTGTCTGGCTGCAGGAGACGGAAGGGAATGTGGAGCTGTACAACAAGGATACGGGGAAGCTCATCTGCCGGCATGTGCTCTGTACCCGGAAGGGAAGGACCGTTTATGACGACTCCCACAGGAAACCGAGAAACGCCGGAGTGAAAATAGCCGAACGCATCCTTTTTCATGTGTCCGACAACAGGGAGGTAGCCATGTGGATGGATAATCTGAAAAGGAGGAAAAAACGTTACTACAGGGATAATCCGGAGGTGATCCTGCGCATAATTCCCGGATATGACAAGAACACGCTGATAGAGGCCATACGCATATGCCTTGACAAAGGCATCTATAACGGGGACTCGGTTAAAAGCCTGTGTGAATATGTGTGCAGGGGGAAGGACAATGGAACGGAAACATACGGACTGGAGGATTGCCTGCCCCGACAAGGCGGCTTGATACAGTCTTATAACGAAATACTTAGGGAATATGACAAGACATAAGAAGGAACTCATGGAATGTGCACGTATGCTCAAGCTGGGCAATCTGGCCGAACATCTGGAGGAACTGCTGCATCAGGCCCAGGAAAAGCAGCTGACCTATCCGGAGTTTCTGCTCGCCTGTCTCAGGGAGGAGATCCGGAACAGGAAAGACCTATATCGCCGCCAGGCTTGTCCATGAGGCGGTGAAAAACGGATACAGGGCGTATATGGTTACGCTGGAAGATCTTCTGACCTGCCTGAAGACAAGGGATGTTTCCCGGCATGCGATGAAAACTTACAAACGGATCACGAAGGCACAGCTGCTGGCCATTGACAATGCCACACTCTTTCCCTTGAAAAGAGAAAATGTCATGTTGCTGTTCAAACTGGTGAATGAGTTTCAGGAAAAGACATCGCTTATCGTTACAGCCAACTACTCCCTTACAGAATGACTGGTAACACCGGGAGAGGAAGCTGTCGCAGCGGCATTGCTTGACAGACTGCTCTACTGTTGTGAGATTATACAGCTGTCGGGAAACAGTTATCGGATGGAAAATAGGAAAACAATTTTTAGCAATCGGAATGAAGATACGGACACTTTAAAAGAGTTAACAACTGTAAAGTAATATCTTGCTAAAAGTAGAATATGTCAAATTACATAAAAATGAGGTATGTAAATCTGCAAGGTACAATTAGCAAAATTGCAGATAGAGAATGAAAAAATAGCATTAACTAAAAAACAAGAATTATGAATGCAAATGTAATAATATATTAATGCAAATGTAATAATATATTATAGAGTAAGTTCAAATGAACAAACATTAGGAGCCAGCTTAGACGTACAAGAAGAACGTCTACGGAAGTATTGTAACCAAATGGGATATAATATCATTGACAATATCCCATACAGAGAGGATGAGAGTGCTAAAACATTTGAAAAGCGTCCTGTCATACAAGGAATAATGAATTATATACGTAAAAACAAAAGTAGAGTAAACAAATTACTATTCTTGCAGTGGGATAGATATTCACGAGACATTATCAGTGCCAGTGAGAACCTAAAAGAATTACTTAAATCGGGAGTTGAACCAAATGCAATTGAAGCACCTTTAGACTTCAATTCAGACACCTGGCCCCTATTATTGGAATACAGGCACAATGCGACAACATCAAAAGGTCAAAAGACACAATGGACGGTATTCATGGAACATTGGCAAAAGGAAAATGTGCTAATAAAACACCAAGAAGGATATAAGAATGTACGTATTAGCAAACATGAAACCCATGTAGAAATAGATACCAATACAGCACCATTTATACAAGCCATGTTTAAAGAAGTGGCTAAAGATATTGAAACACCTTGCTATATCCGTAGGAAATTTGCAAGAAAAGGATATAATATACCTGAAAGTTCATTTCTTGAAATGTTGCGTAATAAATTCTACATTGGCAAAATACGTGTGCCAGCATACAAAGGAGAACCCGAATATTATGTAAACGGTGAACATGAAGCAATTATAGACGAAGAAACATTCTATAAAGTTCAAGAGACTTTGGACGGTAAAAGAAAGAAAACACCCAAACTATCCAAAGCTATAAACCCCGATTTGTATTTGCGGAAGTTTTTAATCTGTCCCGTATGTGGTTGTGCCCTAACTGGTGCGACAAGTTCGGGCAATGGCGGCAAATACACCTACTACTTTTGTTGTAACAATCAAAAACATATAAGAATGAGAGCAGAGAACGTAAACGAAGAGTTCGCTCGATACACAGCCCAATTAAAGCCCAATAAAACGGTATTGGACTTGTATAACGAAATTCTAAAGGATTTGCAAAGTGAACGCAAAGGAGAAAGTAAAAAAGAAGTAGCAGCACTGCAAAATGAACTTTCTACCGTCCAAAAACGCATCAACAGCATTGAAGATAAATATCTGGACGGAGATTTAACCAAAGAAGAATATAACAGAATGTTGGAGAGATATACAAAAGAAGCCTCAGCCATGCAACAACAGATTGAAATGCGTGAGAACCCTAACCGTAGTAATATCGAACCAAAACTAAACTACTCTATCAATCTGATAAACAATATAGATAGCTATATAAGAGATGCGTCTGTAGGGGTGAAAATTAAGCTGATAAGTTCGATGTTTCCTGAAAAAATCGAATTTGACGGAAAAACATATCGAACCAATTCTTATAACAAAGTGCTTGATTTAATCTATCAGCAAACCAACGAGTTACGAGGAGTAGAAAAGAAAAACGGAGAGAGTTTTTCAACTTTCTCCGCTTCAGTACCCAGACCCGGGGTCGAACCGGGATGGAAGTGAATCCACTGGTGTTTGAGACCAGCGCGTCTACCGATTCCGCCATCTGGGCATCTTTTAAAACCTTATTTGTTTCTCGATTGCGGTTGCAAAGGTACTGCTTTTTTTCATATCTGCAAACTTTTCGGCACTTTTTTTCAAAAAAGATAAATATACTACGATTTATGGGATAACGGACAATGGTTTTCTAAAAATAAGCCCTATATTAGCGGAAACTTTAAAACGATTTTATATCATGACAAACAGCAATAATTATTGTGTCATCATGGGGGGAGGTATAGGTAGTCGGTTTTGGCCATATAGCCGCAAAAACCTTCCTAAACAATTCCTTGATTTCTTCGGGACTGGACGTTCTCTAATACAACAAACGTTTGATCGTTATAAAAAAATAGTCCCTATAGAAAACATCTTTATTACAACCAACGTGCTGTATAAAGAACTGGTCCAAGAACAACTCCCAGAATTGGACAAATCACAAATTTTATTGGAACCCACTCGCAGAAGCACTGCTCCATGTATAGCTTGGGCTTCCTATCACATAAAAAAATTCAATCCAAATGCCAATGTCATTGTCGCACCGTCCGACCATCTGATTTTAAAAGAAGATGAATTTAAAGCTGCAATTTTGAAAGGACTGGAATTTGTTTCAAACTCTCCTCAATTACTAACATTAGGCATCAAACCTAACAGACCGGAAACCGGTTATGGCTATATTCAGATTGAGGAAGAAAAACAAGGAGACTTCTTTAAAGTAAAAACATTCATTGAAAAGCCCCAACTGGAATTTGCCAAAGTATTCGTAGAAAGTGGAGAATTCTATTGGAACTCAGGGATCTTCTTATGGAATATCAATACAATTTTAGAAGCCTTCAATGAGATTATGCCCGAAGTTTGTACCAAACTGACTAACGGAGAAGAAGATTTCGCTTCCTGTCCCAATATCTCCATTGACTATGGAATCATGGAGAAGGCCAACAATGTTTTCGTCCAATTGTGCGACTTCGGATGGGCAGATTTAGGTACATGGGGCTCCCTGTATGATATATCATCCAAGGACCAAGAAGGTAACGTTGTAGTAAACGGAAACTCCTTATTATATAACAGCTATAATAATGTAATAGTAGTGCCAGAAGGGAAATTAGCCGTAATACAGGATCTAGAAGGTTATTTAGTAGCCGCAAGAGACAATGTATTACTCATTTGCAAAAAAGATGACGAAAGCGCTATCCGAAAATTCGTGAATGACGTACAAATCAAGCTAGGAGATCAGTTTGTATAAAGACAGGTGACCGGAGTTTAATCATAAAGGAAAGCGGGAAACAGAATATCCGTTTCCCGCTCTTTATATTTACTAAGAAAGAAAAAGATTACTTGTCACCACCTTCCCAGGCTTGATTGATTGCTGTCGCCACCTCCACAAATTCTTCATTTGTCAGTTTCAACTTCGGATTAGAAAAAATCATATCCGACTCTTTCTGAATAGGAATCAGATGAATATGTGCATGAGGGACCTCTAATCCGATTACCGCCTCACCTACTTTCTTACACGGAAAAACTTTTTGAATGGCAAGTGCCACGCTCTTTGCAAAAACATGCATAGCAGCCAGTTCATTGTCCTCCAAATCAAAGATATAGTCCACCTCACATTTCGGAACAACCAACGTATGCCCTTTGGTTAACGGATTGATATCCAAAAAAGCATAGAACTGATCATTTTCAGCCACTTTGTAGCTAGGAATCTCACCTGTAATAATTCTACTAAATATTGTTGCCATATCTATAAGTATTAAATAAGGCAGCCCCGCATAGCGGACCTGCCTTATAATATTAAAATGAAATATTCACAACTTCTAAGCTGATTTTACCCTGCGGAATAGTGATTTCAGCCACATCACCCACTTTTTTTCCTAACAAACCCTGTGCTATCGGAGTATTTACCGAAATCTTGCCCAATTTTAAATTCGCCTCGCTTTCGGCTACGATAGTATAAACCATCTTCATTCCAGTCTTGACATTCTTCAATTCTACTTTCGTCAAAATTTGCACTGTATCTGCGTTCATTTTTGAAGTATCAATAATTTTAGCATCACCAATAGTTGATTTCAGCTGGCTGATCTTCATCTCCAACAGACCTTGCGCCTCTTTGGCAGCATCATATTCGGCATTTTCTGACAAGTCCCCCTTATCACGCGCTTCGGCAATAGCCGACACAATTTTGGGACGTTCTACTGATTCCAGATATTTCAGTTCCTCAATCAGTTGCTTGTAACCTTCTTCTGACATATAAGCCATAATGTTTTCCTCCTTTTAAATTATATAATTATTTATTGTTCCAGTTATACCTATAAAAACAAAAAGAATTCCGACATGGAAATGTCGGAACCCTCTTTGGTATTTCAAGTACTGCAAAGATAGACTTTTATCTAATACGAGTCAAGTTTATAAGGATGCTATGTAACATGTTTAAACAAATTCAACTCATAATTAGCTTTTTACAAGAGTTTTTTAATGGCTTCATCCAAATCTTTAATATTCTCACCACGAGCACTCAATTCATTATTACGATTTACCAAAAATATCGAAGGCAGATTAGTTACGTTATATAATGAAATGTATGAAGAATAAACACCATTAGCATCACGTACACAGACCCAAGGCAGATTATCTGCAGATGTTTTCCAAAAGTGTTCATCACCATCCAGTGAAATCTGGTAAATCTCGAACCCTTGAGAAGCATACTTATTATAAAGTTCACGTAACGCCAAATTATGCGCAGCAGACATTGCATTGTTATATACAGTAAAATCGATCAGCACCACTTTACCCTTCAAATCGGTCAGACTGCGTGTATTGCCTTTCAAATCCTTCAGCTGAATATCAATAATGCTAGCTTCTTTGATTTTATCTTCAGGGATTTCCATGGTTTGCTGACGGGGAGTACGGGTATTCTTCATTCCTTTTATAACCATATTATACAGGTTACGTGAACGGTCTGCATGTGGATAAGCATTATTCAGACTCGTAGCCACCGCAGCGAAACACTTCACATCCTCCTTATTTGTCAAAGGATCAAAAATCATATACCCATTCAACGACTGGAATAAAGCGAAATAAGCGTATGGCATATTTGGAGCCGCAAAGATATATTCTCGTTTCACTTTATTCTTGTAATTGTTTACCATAGCCAAAAGACTGTCTTGTGCGATACCCGCAGGGATATTACGATTCTGGCCGAGTTTGTCCACATTCTTCTGCAAATCAGCTTGTAGCAACACCAATTCCTTAATTTTCAAATTGTTTTCCGAACCTTCAATACGATAGGCAGTCGCAAAATCATTTATCTCAGCCTTAACTGATACAGTTTCCGTAGAGTCTACAGCAAAGTTTATCACTTTATTATCCAAACGCAAACGATAGAATTCAGGAGATTCCGGACGCTTCTGCGCAAAACTAAAACTTCCGCTACTGCCCAATTTTGTCGAATCAAGCGCTACTATGCCATCCAATCCCGACGCTTCCAAATAAAGCATCTTATCTTCAGCACCATTAATTTCACCTTGAACTTTGAACTTCGGTTCATTGTCGCAGGCGCTCAACCCTATCAACAGAAGTGCGAGCAAAAAATATACATTCTTTTTCATCGCTAAAATTAATATAAATGTGTGTTCTCTTAATAATTTTGAATGCAAAGATACGTCTTTTCGTGGTTTGTCAAAGCATTTATCCACCTTCTTACACATTAAAATGAAAAAAAACAGTAATCATAGTAACTTTTTATCTCATTCTCACCAAATTAGAAGAATAAATGCCTATCTTTGCACGAATTTTAGACGAAAAATATATTAAAACATTTTTTATGATCAATCCTATTGTTAAGACGATCGAGCTTCCTGATGGTAGAACCATCACACTCGAAACGGGAAAGCTGGCAAAACAGGCAGACGGTTCTGTAATGCTCCGCATGGGTAACACCATGTTGCTAGCTACTGTTTGTGCAGCAAAAGATGCAGTTCCCGGTACAGATTTTATGCCCCTCCAGGTAGAGTACAAAGAAAAATATTCAGCATTCGGACGTTTTCCCGGTGGCTTTACCAAAAGAGAAGGCAAAGCTTCGGATTATGAAATCCTGACTTGCCGACTGGTAGACCGCGCATTGCGTCCTTTATTTCCCGATAATTTCCATGCAGAGGTTTACGTAAACATTGTTCTTTTCTCAGCTGATGGAATAGATATGCCTGATGCATTGGCAGGATTGGCCGCTTCAGCAGCATTAGCCGTTTCCGACATTCCTTTCGGCGGACCGATTTCTGAAGTACGTGTAGCACGTATCGATGGTCAGTTCGTTATCAACCCCACTTTCGAACAACTTGGGAAAGCTGATATGGATCTGATGGTTGCTGCCACATATGACAACATCATGATGGTAGAAGGCGAAATGCAGGAAGTCAGCGAACAAGACTTACTGGCTGCTATGAAGGCTGCTCACGAAGCAATCAAAGTTCATTGCAAAGCGCAGATGGAGCTGATGGAAGAGGTCGGTTCTACAGTAAAACGTGAATATTGCCACGAAGAAAACGATGAAGATTTGCGCAAAGCTGTACGCGAAACTTGTTACGATAAAGCATACGCCATCGCTGCTTCAGGAAACAGAAACAAGCATGAACGTCAGGATGCTTTTGACGCCATCCGCGATGAATTCAAAACTCAATATACAGAAGAAGAACTGGAAGAAAAAGGTACATTAATCGACCGTTACTACCACGATGTGGAAAAGGAAGCTATGCGTCGTTGTATTCTTGATGAAGGCAAGCGTCTGGACGGACGTAAGACGACTGAAATTCGCCCTATCTGGTGCGAAGTAGGTTATCTGCCCGGTCCTCATGGTTCTGCCATCTTCACCCGTGGTGAAACTCAGTCTTTAACTTCTGTCACATTAGGTACCAAACTAGATGAGAAAATTGTAGACGATGTTCTGGATCAACACAGAGAACGATTCTTGTTACACTACAACTTCCCTCCTTATTCTACTGGTGAAGCAAAAGCACAACGTGGTGTAGGTCGTCGTGAAATCGGGCACGGGCACTTGGCATGGCGTGCTTTAAAAGGACAAATTCCTGCAGGATACCCGTACACAGTACGTGTAGTATCTGATATCATGGAATCAAATGGTTCTTCTTCAATGGCTACTGTCTGTGCAGGAACCCTTGCATTAATGGATGCCGGTGTTGCCATGAAAAAACCAGTTTCAGGTATTGCCATGGGCTTGATTAAGAATGCAGGTGAAGAAAAATATGCCGTATTATCTGATATTCTTGGCGATGAGGATCACTTGGGTGATATGGACTTTAAGGTTACAGGTACTCGTGATGGTATCACTGCTACACAGATGGACATCAAGGTAGATGGCCTGTCATTCGAAATCTTGGAAAAAGCGTTACTGCAAGCAAAAGAAGGACGCGAACATATTCTTAACAAGTTAACCGAATGTATCGCCGAGCCTCGTAAAGATTTGAAACCGCATGCTCCTCGTATTGAAACGATGACTATTCCTAAAGAGTTCATTGGGGCTATCATCGGTCCGGGCGGAAAGATTATCCAAGGTATGCAGGAAGAGACTGGAGCAACCATCACGATTGAAGAAACTGATGGGGTAGGCCGTATTGAAATTGCGGGAACAAACAAGAAATGTATTGACGATGCTATGCGCATTATCAAGGGTATCGTTGCTGTTCCCGAAGTCGGTGAAGTCTATGTAGGTAAAGTCCGTTCAGTAATGCCATATGGTGTGTTCGTAGAATTCTTGCCTGGAAAAGACGGATTGTTGCATATCTCTGAAATTGACTGGAAACGTCTTGAAACAATAGAAGAGGCCGGTTTAAAAGAAGGGGACGAAATAGAAGTGAAATTACTTGATATTGACCCCAAAACAGGTAAATTTAAACTCTCTCACAAAGTATTACTGCCTCGTCCTGAAAAACAAGAAAAGAAATAAGAACATTCTTTATTTATACCATAAAGAGCGCAACCTGTTATAGGTTACGCTCTTTTTTTAAAAGATTAACCATTTATAATAATGTAAAATAAATAGCGCAACTAAATAATTAATCGCGCTATCTGATATATCATACAGAAGAAACTCCTCCGCTTTATATGATATCCGGTTATAAGATGGGATCAATCTTCTTGAACTTCGAAATCATCTTTACCTACTCCGCAAAGAGGGCAAACCCAATCATCTGGAATATCTTCAAATGCTGTTCCCGGAGCTATTCCACCTTCAGGATCTCCTTCTGCCGGGTCATAAACCCAACCACATACTGTGCAAACGTACTTTTTCATAATTGTCTCTGTTTTATGTTTTAAATGTTCTTTAAATACATAACAAATATACAATGAAATTGTTTACTTGCAAACTATCTCACTAATATTTTTTTTAACTCTTCCATTCCTTCGGACGCACCTTTCTGAATTACATGCACTTTACGCCCCGATGCAATGGGCACCTGCTTAGGATCTATTAAATAAACAGGAGTGTTGGCAGGCACATAATTCAACAAACCGGCAGCGGGATATACATTAAGCGAAGTTCCTATAATTAAAAAGATATCAGCTGTTTCAGCATATTCAATTGCAGTTTCAATCATAGGAACAGATTCACCAAACCATACAATGAATGGACGAAACTGAGAACCGTCTCCGGCCAAGTCTCCCAAATGTATCTCATATTCTTCCGGCTTTAATTCTTTAATATAAGCTGGATTATTAGGTTCCCAACTAGATGTCACTTTGGTCAGTTCGCCATGTAAATGAATAATATGCGAACTTCCAGCACGCTCATGCAAATTATCAATATTTTGAGTGATTACAGTCACATTAAAGAATTTTTCCATCTCAGAGACCAGTTCATGCCCCTGGTTAGGCTTTACAGCAAACAACTGTTTACGACGCTCATTATAAAAATCAATCACCAATTTAGGGTTTGCCGCATACCCTTCTGGAGTAGCCACTTGCTCCACCGGATACTGATCCCATAAACCACCTGCATCACGAAATGTACTGATACCGCTTTCAGCACTCATTCCAGCACCTGTTAAAACTACTAAATTCTTCATTTCTAGTCCTCCTCTTTTAACTAAACACACAAAAATAAGAAAAATTAAATTGTTAAAAACAGATTCATTCAAATAAAACACCTACCTTTGTGCGTTTTGTATAAAACATCTTATAAAATAAATAGTTATGGATAAATTCAGTTACGCCATCGGCCTTGGTATTGGCCAGAATTTATTGAGCATGGGTGCTCAAAGTATTAATGTTGAAGACTTTGCTCAAGCAATCAAAGACGTATTAGATAGAAAAGAAACGGCTATCAGCCACAACGAAGCACGTGAAATCGTAAACAAGTACTTTGAAGAGCTGGAAACCAAATTGAATGCAGAGAATATTGAAAAGGGAAAATCATTTTTGGAGGAAAACGCAAAAAGACCGGGAGTCGTGACACTTCCCAGTGGCTTACAGTACGAAGTGATTACAGAAGGTAACGGAAAAAAACCGAGTGCAACCGACCGTGTAAAATGCCATTATGAAGGTACCTTGATTGATGGGACTTTGTTTGACAGCTCTATCAAACGCGGCGAGCCGGCTATCTTTGGTGTGAACCAAGTAATCAAAGGATGGGTGGAAGCACTCCAACTGATGACTGAAGGTGCTAAATGGAAACTTTTCATTCCTTCAGAACTAGCCTATGGAGCACAACAAGCAGGAGAAATGATTCCTCCTCACAGCACATTGATTTTTGAAGTAGAATTAATCGAAGTATTATAATTATTAAAGCATTTAAGGCAAATGAAAAAAATTAGTTTTTTTGTAGCAATCGCTGCTGCAGCCAGCTTGGCTTCTTGTACAGCTCAAGCACCGAAAGCAAACATGAAGAATGACGTAGACTCACTTTCTTACATGATGGGTATCACCAACACGCAAGGTCTGGATATGTATATGAGCCAACAATTAGGCGTTGATACAGCCTATATGTCCGACTTCATCAGAGGTGTTAAAGAAGGTACCAGCAAGACTAGCCCTAAAGACGTTGCTTATATGGCAGGTCTTCAGATTGGTCAACAAGTTGGTGGACGTATGTTCGATATGATGAGCCAACGTATTTTCGGAAATGACTCTACTCAAAGTTTAAGTAAAGAAAACTTTCTGGCAGGTTTCATGGCTGCTTTGCAGAAAAAAGGCATGAATGTTACTATGGAAGAAGCCAACGCTTACGTTCAGTCTAAGGCAGAAGCAATCAAAGCAAAAGCTACTGAAGCCCAGTTCGCTGAAAATAAAGCTGCCGGTGAAAAATTCCTAGCTGAAAATGCAAAGAAAGAGGGTGTTAAAACTACATCAAGCGGCTTACAATATAAGATAATTAAAGAAGGTAACGGCGCTATTCCTACCGATTCTTCTAAAGTAAAAGTAAACTATAAAGGTACTTTGATTGATGGAACTCAGTTCGACAGTTCATATGATCGTAAAGAACCGACTACTTTCCGTGCTAATCAGGTAATCAAAGGATGGACTGAAGCGCTAACAATGATGCCAGTAGGATCTAAATGGGAACTTTACATCCCTCAAGAGCTAGCTTATGGTGCACGTGAAGCCGGTCAGATTAAACCTTTCTCTACTTTGATTTTCGAAGTAGAACTAGTTGGCATCGAAAAATAACCTCATTTAATACGATTTAGGCACTATAAAATATTTTGTGTAAATGTAAAATACGGGATTCAGTATTGGGTTCCGTATTTTTTATTTAATAGCTTTGCAAAATGAAGAAGATTATGAAAGAGAAGAATCATGCAGTGCCTGATGAGGTATTAAGTAAGAAGTTCCTTAACCAGTTCAAGACAGAAGCTGATGTCAGCAAGTTTCTGAAACAACTACACGCGCAGGTATTGGAGAAAATGCTTGAAGGTGAGATGGATGCGCATCTGGGTTATGAGAAGAATTCGGTTTCCGGTCATAACAGCGGTAATTCCCGTAACGGCAGCTACCCCAAGAAAATCCAAACTGAACACGGTGAAGCGATCATACCTATTCTCCATGACCGTAACGGTGAATTCGAGTCCATAGTTGTTCCCAAACACGAGGGTCGTGGGTTTTCCATAGAAAAACTTGTTATCTCCCTATATGCCAAAGGAATGAGCGTGTCCGACATTGAAGAGGAAATGCGTGAAATCTATGAAATAGAACTGTCCACATCAGCCATTTCCATCATCACGAACAAAGTCAACCAGGGCTGCTCAGGAATAACAGAACCGCCCTTTGGATCCGGTCTATCTCATCGTTTGGATGGATGGTATTGTATTCAAGGTTCGTGACAACGGAAAAATCATCAACAAGACTGTCTATCTCTGTGTCGGTTTGAAACAGAACGGCTTGAAAGAAGTCCTTGGCATGTGGGTGGGAAAATCAGAAAGTTCTTCATTCTGGATGGGTGTCCTGACAGATTTGAAGGCCCGCGGAGTGCAGGACATATTGATTACCTGCACTGACAACCTGAACGGGTTTACCGACATCATACGTGCCGTATTTCCTCTGTCTTCCACGCAAATACGTGTTGTATATCAGATCAGGAACTCCTGTAAATATGTCGTTTACAAGGACAAGAAAGAGTTTACAGCCGATATGAAGAGCATCTATAACGCGCCCAACAGGAGGCTGCTGCCGTGGAACTGGATAATTTGGAAAAGAAATGGGGAGGGAAGTACCCTTATGCCATCCTCTCATGGAGGAATAACTGGGATGACCTGACTGTTTTCTTCCAGTTCCCATTGGAAATCAGGAAAATAATCTACACTACAAACCTCATTGAAAATCTGAATGGAAAAATCAGAAAGTACACTAAATCAAAACTTTCATTCCCGTCGGATGATGCGGTGAAGAAAATGGTATACCTCGCTCTGATGGAGATTGAGAAGAAATGGACAATGCCGATTACTAACTGGGGATTGATTATGAACCAATTTATGCTTATTTTTGAAAACGGGATTCAGATATAAGAGACTTATAACTGAATCCCGTTTCTATTTACACAAAATATGGATACTACCACGATTTACAAATCAAATTTTCTTTTCCTTTATATCTGTACGCGCCTCAACAACATTAACTACATAATCGCCTAATTTTTCGCATTCACTGATAATATCCATATAATGAACCCCCATCTGATAATTATATTCCTTATTATTCACATCCAATACATTCTGATCCTTCAACTGGTTACGGTAATTGTTTATCTCATTCTCTATATTAAATGATTTGTTAGGATCAACCAAATAATATTCGTCTTCTTCCAAAGATACCATTTGTTGTAGTGCATTATCCGTCAATTGAAGCATCTGATGAATATGGTCATATTGTTTTTCCGTAAAATCTTCATTCCCTCTGAATTTATGATTGATAGTACGCGCCAAATGATAACAGCTGTCACCAATACTTTCCAACTCAGTCACTTCACGCAACATGGTACGTATTTTCAATTTACTTTCTGAACTCAGCCGCCCTTCAGAAACTTCATTCAGATAATTGGCTATCTCCAGCTCCATATTATCACTGATATTTTCATATTTCTCTATCCGGCTAAATAA
Organism: Phocaeicola sp. RTP21198st1_B8_RTP21198_201120; assembly: GCF_040929485.1. Taxonomy (NCBI): domain Bacteria; kingdom Pseudomonadati; phylum Bacteroidota; class Bacteroidia; order Bacteroidales; family Bacteroidaceae; genus Phocaeicola; species Phocaeicola sp. RTP21198st1_B8_RTP21198_201120. Next base: position 31,231 of record NZ_JBCOCI010000031.1, read on the forward strand.
TTTGTTGAAATCATTCTCATTCGTAGTATGCAATAGATCACGCACCATACCAAACATACGGCGAGTACGCTCAGCAAACAAATTAATTTCTTTCCTTGCCTGGACAATAGACAATTCAGCAGTAGATAGCATACCACCAGAGATAAAACGCAAACGGAATTCCTCCTCATCCTCTTTTGGTCTGATTACCCAACAGACCACCTTTTCAATCGGTCCAATAAACCAAATCAATATCAACACATTACAGATATTAAAAGCTGTGTGGAAAGCCGAAAGTTTATAAGTAATTGCCACTTCAGGCGATACTCCTGGAAATAAGCGGTTAATCATTCCACTCACCATATCTACAAACGGATGGAAAATACATAAAATCCATACCACCCCAAATATATTAAAAATAAAATGAGCCAACGCTGCCCGCCTTGCTTGCGTATTCGCCGTCAAAGCTGCAATATTAGAAGTTACAGTAGTACCAATATTCTCGCCCATCACCAGTGCAATGCCCAAATACAAATCAAGCACACCACTGGAACAAAGAATCAATGTAATGGCCATAACCGCAGCAGAAGACTGTGCGCACATTGTTATTATTCCACCTATCAACAAGAATGATAAAATGGAAAAAAATCCCCATTCCTTGCAAGAGGTAATAAAACTGATGATAGCTGCATTATGCTCCAAATCCATATGCATGGCATTCTCACGTAACGTAGTCAATCCCAAAAACATGAACGAAAATCCAAAAATAAATTCCCCAAAAGATTTTTTCTGACTTTTATTAGAAAAGATTAAAGGAACAGCCAATGCAAAGAGAGGAAAAATAAGATTATTCATATCGATCTGGAAACCGAAAATAGACATAATCCAAGCGGTCACCGTAGTACCAATGTTAGCTCCCATAATTACAGAAATAGCCTGCCCCAAAGTCAGCAATCCCGCATTTACGAAACTAACTGTCATTACCGTTGTCGCAGTAGAAGACTGTACAGAAGCTGTCACAAATGTACCAGTTAACAGCCCGGTAAAACGGTTCGTGGTCATTGCCCCCAGAATATGACGCAAATGTCCGCCTGTCAGTTTTTGCAAGGCCTCACTCATGGTTTTCATCCCATACATCAGAAGTGCCAGTGAGCCTATCAGTTTCAAAAAAACAAATATTGACATGTAGATTCTCTTTTATTTATACCCTCTTCTTTATTACACTTTATTAAAAAAGACACAGAGGTACAAAGTATTTAATCCGTCATGAGTTAAACCTTGCACCTCTGCATCTATATCATTGTTCTGTTCACCATAGCCATTTCAGGTTAGGATTTCTTTTCCTTCACATTGCTACTGGCTTCCACCACATTAACTACATAATCGCCCAGTTTTTCACATTCTCCAATGATATCCATATAGTGTACACCCATCTGATAATCATACTCCTTATTATTCACATCCAGTACATTTTGATTCTTTAGCTGATTACGATAGTTATTTATTTCATTCTCTATATTAAACGATTTATTCACATCCACCACATGATGTTCATCTTCCACCAACGAAACCATTTGGGACAAAGCATCATCTGTCAACTGGAACATCTGATGAATATGATCATACTGTTTCGGAGTGAAATCCATATCACTCCGATGCTTACGATTAATTGTACGTGCCAAATTATAACAGCTGTCACCAATACTCTCTATTTCAGTCACCTCACGAAGCATAGCACGAATCTGCAACTTACTCTCAGAACTCAAACGCCCGTCGGATACCTGATTCAGATAATTAGCAATCTCCACCTCCATATTATCACTTATATTCTCATATTTCTCAATACGGCTGAACAATTTGTTAAAGTCATTGTCATTTGTGGTATGAAGCAGATCCCGCACCATGCCAAACATACGATGAGTACGCTCTGCAAAGAGATTGATTTCCTTGCGTGCCTGCAATATAGAAAGCTCCGCAGTAGAAAGCATACCACCTGTAATAAAGCGCAAACGATATTCTTCATCCTGCTCTCTCTGAGGAATGATTTTACAGACTGTTTTCTCTATCAACTTAACAAACCAAATAAGAATCAACACATTGCATATATTAAAAGTAGTATGAAAAGCAGACAGTTTAAAAGATACGGCAACAGCCGGATCTGCTGTTTTCATTATATCTTCTACAAACCATGAAACCCCCATAGTTACAGGCTTGAAAAGACATAATACCCAAATAACCCCAAAAACATTAAACACCAAATGAGCCAGCGCAGCCCTCCTAGCCTGCGTATTAGCAGTCAGTGCAGCAAGGTTGGCTGTTATGGTAGTACCAATATTCTCGCCAAGCACCAATGCAGCCCCCAACTCAAAACTAATCCAACCATTGGCACACATAATTAAAGTAATAGCCATCGTTGCCGCCGATGCCTGTACAATCATAGTCAGAACTGTACCGATGACAACAAATAAGATAACAGAACCAAATCCCATATCGGTATAGTTCTGAACAAAAGACAACATTTCGGGGTTTCTACTTAAGTCAGGAGCATTCGTCTTCAAGAGAGAGAGGCCCATAAACAAAAAAGAGAAACCGAATATAAATTCTCCAATGGATTTACGGTTACTCTTTCCTGAAAATAATAAAGGTACGCCAACAGCCAATAACGGAAGCGCCATAGCAGCAATATCTACTTTGAACCCCAATGCAGATATAATCCATGCAGTAACAGTGGTACCGATATTCGCCCCCATAATGACCCCAATTGATTGTGAAAGCGTAAGGAGTCCGGCATTAACAAAACTTACTACCATAACAGTAGTAGCAGAAGAGGATTGAATTAACGCAGTGATAAGAACACCGGTTAACACTCCGGTTACCCGGTTGGTGGTCATCGCTGTGAGGATTTTACGCAGTCTGTCACCAGCAAACTTTTGCAGCCCCTCACTCATGATTTTCATTCCATAAAGGAATAGCGCCAGTGAACCTAGCAGCTTTAAGAAATCATAAAAAGAATACTCCATCTTTAATTAATTTGGTAGGAATTGGCTAATCTCCCTTTTATTCAGTAAATTTCAAGCCGTTTCACTACGTTAGTAATAATTATTACGATTATGTTACAAATCTGTTGCAAAAATAACAATATTTCAAAGAACTTCCCAATCGGAAGCTCACTTTTGGATATTTATAATGGTTTTAATCTAGATATCCCATATGGACCAGTCAGTGCCAAAGTCAATAACAAAGTAGAAGGGCTCAATTACCGGGCCTATAATAATAAGGATGTGGAATTCCTGAATATGCTAAATCCTTCGGGAATGCGCACTTATGTCCGTTCACTTTGCTTCATCTTGTGCAAAGCGGTGGAGGACCTATACCCTGATGGAAAAATCATGCTTGAACATCCCGTATCCAAAGGATATTATTGCGACTTGCAGATAGGGCACGAGACCGGACTGGATGATGTTTCCCGTATTAAGCAGCGAATGAAAGAGATTGTGGAAGCCAACATCCCTTTCCATCGTTTTGAATGTCATACAACTAAAGTAGTAGAACTATTCTGCCGGAAAGGAATGATGGACAAAGTAAAACTACTTGAAACTTCAGGAGAACTTTACTCCTATTATTATACTTTGGAAAATACCATTGACTACTACTATGGCAGCCTGCTGCCCAGCACCGGATATATCCGCAAATTCGACATAGTGAAATACTATGACGGCTTGTTGCTGCGTGTCCCCAACCGTCAGAATCCGGAAGTACTAGAGGAAGTGGTAAAACAAGAAAAAATGCTGGAAGTATTCAAAGAACATCGTCGTTGGAATCAGATTTTAGGCGTAGGGACTGTAGGAGATTTCAATGTGGCCTGTAATGAAGGCTATGCCACCGATCTGATTAATGTGTCCGAAGCCTTGCAGGAAAAAAAGATTTCCAATATTGCCGATGAGATATACCACAGAGGAAAAAACGGTCAAAGAGTAAAACTGGTTCTTATCTCCGGTCCATCCTCTTCTGGTAAAACGACTTTCAGCAAACGGCTCAGTATTCAGTTGATGGCAAACGGTCTGAAGCCTTACCCCATCTCCCTGGACAATTATTTTGTTGACCGAGAAAAGACACCAAAAGATGAAAAAGGTGATTATGATTACGAATCATTGTATGCATTAGATTTAGAGTTCTTCAACAAGCAATTACAAGATCTGCTTCATGGAAAGGAAGTGGAATTACCACGTTTCAACTTCACCACAGGAAGAAGGGAATTTAAAGGTGACAAACTTAAGATTGACGATAACATGATATTGATTCTCGAAGGGATCCATGCACTTAACCCCGAGTTAACTCCTCATATTCCCACCGAAAATAAATATAAAATATATGTATCGGCATTAACCACTATTCTGCTGGACAATCATAATTATATTCCGACTACCGACAACCGTTTGTTGCGCCGTATTATCCGCGACCACAAATACCGTGGCTATTCCGCAGAAGAAACGATCAGAAGATGGCCCAGCGTACGTGCCGGAGAAGAAAAATGGATCTTTCCATATCAAGAAAATGCAGATGCCATGTTCAATTCTGCCCTATTGTTTGAACTGGCCATTATGAAAGATTATGCTATTCCCATTCTAAGGAATGTCCCCAATAACAAACCGGAATATTCAGAAGCATATCGTTTACGCAAATTCTTGGAATATTTCGCTTCGGTACAAGATAAAGAATTGCCTCCTACCTCTTTACTGAGAGAATTTTTAGGAGGAAGCAGTTTCCGGTATTAACCTGTTATTAAACAGTATATAAGGTTTGTTTATGTGCGAAACAAACAGTAATTTCGACCACTATTAAACAAGTATAAGCGAATGCACTCCAAAGGCTATAGAAAACTGTTCAACTGCCTGATGTTCTACTGCTAAGAACATTTCTTCTTCAGGAGGGTATGCCAAAAGCCAGCAGACTGTACATTCATTAGCCACCATAAAGATGGATTGAATGACAGCGTATCTTACTTTTGGCATACGTTTCATTCTATTGATATCTTCTTCTGCATATCAATCGGTCGGCTCCTTCAATCCGTCCTTATGGGAATTCCTATTTATGAACAAATAAACCTTATTATAACTCTTATGATAACAACAACCAACGGAATGACAGACCGTATCCAACGCCTGCGTCAAGAATCTTTTAACGCACAACCTTCTCTGTCCATAGAACGTGCTCTGATAGAGACCGAATTTTACAAAGAAAACGAAGGGAAATATCCAATTCCCATTCTAAGAGCACTGAACTTTCTTGAAATCTGTAAACGGAAAACTATATACATAGGTAAAGACGAACTGATTGTAGGTGAACGTGGACCACATCCCAAAGCCGTATCTACTTTCCCTGAACTGACCTGTCACAGCGTGGAAGACCTTCATGTGTTGAACACCCGCGAATTACAGCGCTATACCATCAGCCAAGAAGATATAGACACCTATGAACGCGAGGTTATTCCTTATTGGAAAGGGCGCACCCAACGCGAACGCATCTTCAATCACGTTCCCAAAGAATGGAAAGAAGCTTACGAAGCAGGAATGTTCACTGAATTTATGGAACAACGAGCCCCCGGTCATACTTCCTTGGACGGAAAAGTTTATCAATATGGCATGCTGGATCTGAAAGAACGTATTGCCCATGAGCTGAGAAATCTGGATTTCATGAATGATCCAGAAGCAACCGACAAACAAGAAGAACTGACCGCCATGTCCATCTCCTGTGATGCCGCTATCATTTTTGCCGAACGCCATGCTGAACTGGCCGAAAAGATGGCTGGACGAGAAACCGATCCGAAACGCAAAAAGGAACTGAAAAAAATAGCGGAAATCTGCCGATGGGTTCCTGCACATGCCCCACGTACTTATTGGGAGGCCATACAGATGTACTGGTTTGTCCATCTCGGCACCATTACAGAGCTGAACGGATGGGACGCCATGAATCCAGGACATTTTGACCAGCATCTCACTCCTTTCTATGAAAATGACCTAAAAGAAGGAATACTGACTCGTGCAGAAGCCAAAGAACTAATGTCATGTTTTTTTATCAAAATAAATAATCAGACAGCCCCACCCAAAGTTGGCATCACCGCCAAAGAAAGCGGTACCTACAATGACTTTACCAATCTGAATATCGGTGGCATCAAACGCGATGGTAGCAACGGGGTCAGTGAAGTATCCTATATCATGCTCGAAACAGTAGATGATCTTCACCTGTTACAACCCGGAAGCGCCCTGCACATCAGTGTATGCACCCCAGAGCGTTTCCTGCGCGAAGGCTGCAAAGTAATCCGTAAGGGCTACGGCTACCCATCCGTATTCAATCCCGACACATACGTCATGGAACTAATGCGACAGGGAAAGACACCGGAAGACGCTCGCGAAGGCGGATGTAGCGGATGCATAGAAGTAGGCGCTTTCGGAAAAGAAGCTTACGTACTGACCGGTTACCTTAACGTCCCCAAGATATTGGAAGTCACCTTGCACAACGGAACTGATCCTGTGTCAGGCAAGAAAGTAAGCTTAGAAACAGGAGATCCCCGTACCTTCCGGACTTATGAAGAACTTTATGACGCATTCCTTAAACAAATCCATTATTTTGTAGATATGAAAGTACGTGTCAGCAACTACATTGACCGTATGTTCGCCAAATACGCTCCCGCCACTTTCCTGTCTTTGTTCATTGATGACTGTATTGCCAAAGGAAAAGATTATTATAACTGCGGACCGCGTTATAACACAACCTATATTCAATGCACCGGTTTAGGTACTATTACCGACAGTCTCTCCGTTCTGAAAAAACATGTATTCGAAGAACGTAAATTCAATATGGAGCAAATCATCCATGCTACCGACACCAACTTCGAAGGACAGGAAGCCATGCGACAATTCATTCTGAACCGCACACCTTTCTTCGGTAACGATGACGAATATGCAGACCGTATCGCCATCCAGGTCTTTAACGACCTTTACGACGCCATCGAAGGAAAGCCGAACACCAAAGGCGAATGCTTCCATTTGAACATGCTGTCTACTACCTGTCACGTTTACTTCGGCAAAATGATGAATGCCACCCCCAACGGCCGTCTGGCCGGACGTGCCATCAGTGACGGTACCTCACCCTCACACGGAGCAGATACCCACGGGCCATCCGCCGTCGTAAAATCATTAGGCAAACTAGACCAGGTGAAAAGCGGAGGTACTCTGTTGAATCAACGTTTCCTGCCCTCACTGCTGAAACGTGATGAAGACCTGGCCAAACTAGCAAGCCTCATCCGCAGCTATTTCGCCTTAGGAGGACATCACATTCAGTTCAATATAGTAGATACCGCCACCTTACATGCCGCCCAAAAGCATCCTGAAGAATATCGGGACCTGTTGGTACGCGTAGCTGGGTATAGCGATTATTTCAATGATATGAACGCAGATTTACAATATGACGTAATAGCCCGCACGGCACAAGAAACCTTCTGACAAAATGAATCTGATTTTCGACATCAAACGCTATGCTATCAATGACGGACCGGGCATCCGTATCACACTTTTCATGAAAGGATGCCCGCTCTCGTGCGTATGGTGCCATAATCCCGAAGGCATTCGTAACGGAAAAGACAAACTATACACAGCCAAGAAATGCCTTGGCTGTGGAACTTGTCTGAAAGTATGCCCCAACGGTGCACTGACACTGACTCCCGAGGGTATTGTCACCGACAAACAAAAATGCGTGTTATGCGGACGCTGTGCCGAAGAATGTCCGGCAATGGCTATCGAGATATCAGGAACGGAATATACCGCCGAATACCTGATACATGAAATAGAAAAGGAAATCCCATTTATGGATCAATCGGGCGGTGGGGTCACTTTTTGTGGTGGAGAACCGTTGCTTCATCCCAAATTCTTGATTGATATGCTGAAACGTTGCGGACAACAGGGAATTCATCGGGCGGTAGATACCACCCTACTTGCCCGCAAAGAAACGGTGGATGAAGTGATGCGGAATTGTGAATTATTACTTATCGACTTAAAATCAATGGACAGTACCGTACACCAAACATTTTGTGATGTTCCCAATGAATTAATTTTGGAAAACATCCGCAGAGTAGCAGAAGCCGGTTTCCCTTATTATATCCGCATTCCATTGATTGAAGGAGTGAATGCAGATGAAAAGAACATAAAGCAGTCTGCCGAATTTTTGGCCAGTCTTCCACGGCATCCTGAGATAATTAACCTATTACCTTACCATGATATAGGAAAGGGAAAGCATACAAAGCTAGGCAGTATCTATAATCCTAAAGGATATAAAATGCAAACGCCATCCGAAGAAGTACAACAGCAGTGCATACAAATCTTGACTGATTACGGTTTAAAGGTAACCATAGGTGGATAATTATATATCATCGGGGGTAGATAAAAGTATTTCTATCTACCCCCAATAATTTTATCGCAAAGCCTCCACCTCTTCTGTAGTAAAAGGAACCTTCTTACCTAAAAGACGTGCCCCGTCCTCCGTTATCAAATAATCTTCCTCATTACGCAAACCTGTAAAGTCACGATAACTCTCCAGCTTATCATAATTGATAAAGTCCTTAAAGCGTTTTTCCGCTTTCCAATAATCAATCAGTTCGGGAATAAAATAGATACCCGGTTCTATAGTAAGCACAAATCCCGGTTCTAAAGGTCTGGCCAGCCTTAATGACTTACGGCCGAACTGAGTGCTTTTCGGTTGTCCGTCATAGCCGACCCATACCTCTCCCAAATTCTCCATATCGTGCACATCCAATCCCATCATGTGTCCTAGTCCGCACGGAAAAAACATAGCATGCGCCCCAACGGCCACCGCTTCAGCAGGATCACCTTTCATAATGCCCAGTCCTTTCAGCCCTTCACAAATCACTCTACAGGAAAGTTCATACACCTCCTTAAAAGGCACTCCGAGCTTCAATGCACGAACCGCTGCCGTGTGTGCGGCAACCTGAATGTCATACACTTCTTTCTGACGGATAGTAAACGTTTTATCCGCACAAATTGTAGACGACATATCACCAGCATATCCCATTTCAGTTTCCGCACCAGCATCCACCAACAGCATATCCCCCGATTTCACCGTATGCCCATGATAATGGTTATGCAAAGTCTGTCCGCATACCGTGGCAATAGTAGGAAACGAAAATCCACAACCATTGGCCTGTGCCACCGCTTCCAATGCAGCCACCACTTCCCATTCCTTCATTCCTATACGTAACACTTTCATAGCTGTAATGTGCATATCAGCCGTCACATTACAAGCACGTTCAATTTCAACCAACTCCTCAGCAGTCTTATAATTCCTCATATTCACGACTCCACGAATAAACGGAACAGACGGCTGTTCCATGCCAAGCTTTATATCCAACCAGTCCAACAGCTTCAATCTGTGCTCCGCACGATAAACAGGCAGATAATGAATCACCTGTCTTTTAGCAACAGCTTTTTCCAAATACTTCTTCAAATCCGCGGCAGGACGAGTTTCCGTCACTCCCACCCTCTGCGCTTTCTCACACAAGGCAGGCTGGATTCCCATCCATACAATATGATCCATAGTCAGCTCATCCCCGAAGATAATTTCCTTATCCTCATCCACATCGATAATGGCAGCCAACCCAGCATAGGGCAAGCCGAAAAAATAAAGAAAAGTAGAATCCTGGCGGAAATGATAAGTATTATCCTCATAGTTCATGCCACTCTCCTCGTTGCCTAGAAATAGCAAGAGACCTGTTCCCAGGCTTTTTTTCAAGCTGTTACGGCGGGTTGTATAAGTTTCTTTTGCAAACATAATCTTGTGTTTTTTGTATGGATGACAGGCAAAGATAACCATCCCCTTAAAATAATCCCAAAAAAAAGGAAGATTATTACAATACAATTTCCTATTTTTGTCGCAATAAACAAGGAAATAAAAATATTATGGCACAAGGCTCACGTCAAGTACAAACACAAGCCCAGCAACAAATACAGACTTTATCTCCACAACAAATACTGGTAGTGAAATTGCTGGAACTGCCCACTGTGGAGTTGGAAGAACGTATCCATTCCGAAATACTGGATAATCCGGCCCTGGAGGAAGGGAAAGAAATGCCCGATAATGAAGATGACAACACAGAATACGAAGAAAACGAAGACGAAAATACGGAGTCGAACGAGGATTTTTCATTAGGCGATTACAGTAACGAAGATGATATTCCCGATTATAAACTACAGGAACATAATCGTTCCAAAGAAGGAGTAGCCGAAGAAATCCCTTTCTCGGATGCCGTATCTTTTTATGAAATATTGAAAGACCAGTTGCAGATGCAGGAACTTACCCCAGAACAACGAGATATAGCCGAGTACTTGATCGGTTCATTGGACGATGACGGCCTGTTACGCAAAAATATGGAGTCTATCATGGATGAACTTGCCATCTATCGGGGCATCTATACCACTGAAGAAGAATTGAATAAAATATTAGAAATAATCCAAGACTTTGATCCGGCAGGTATCGGTGCCCGCAGTTTACAGGAATGTCTTCTGTTACAAATACAAAGAAAAGCCGATTCGCCGTTGAAACAAATAGAACTGGACATCATCGGTAAATGTTGTGATGAATTTACCCGCAAAAATAAAGAAAGGATTATCCAAAAACTAGGTATTACCGAAGAACAATATAATGAGGCGGTGAGCGATCTCACCAAGCTGAATCCTCGTCCGGGCAGTTCACTGGGTGAAGCAATGGGTAAAAATATGCAGCAGATTATTCCCGATTTCATCGTAGAAACGTATGAAGACGGCACCATTACTCTAAGTTTAAACAATCGTAATGTTCCTGAGTTGCGTCTGAGCCGTCAGTTCACCGAATTGCTGGATGAACACACTCGCAACAAAGACAATCAGAGCAAGGCCTCAAAGGACGCACTGATGTTCCTAAAACAAAAAGTAGATGCCGCACAAGGTTTTATCAATGCCGTAAAACAGCGACAACACACGTTACTCACCACCATGCAAGCCATTATAGATATTCAACGCCTCTTCTTTTTAGAAGGAGACGAATCCTTGCTGAAGCCCATGATCTTGAAAGATGTAGCCGAACGCGCGGGATTGGATATTTCCACCATATCACGGGTAAGCAACAGCAAATATGTACAAACAAACTATGGTATCTATTCGTTGAAATTCTTTTTCAGCGACGGTTACACCACCGAAGACGGTGAAGAACTCTCTGTCCGCGAAATCAAGCGCATTCTGAAAGAATGTGTAGATACCGAAGACAAAGAAAAACCTTACACTGATGATGAACTGGCCGAAACACTAAAGACGAAAGGCTATCCCATAGCCCGCCGTACTGTAGCCAAATACCGCCAACAGCTTAACATACCCGTCGCACGATTAAGAAGGTAATATTATGAAAGCTAACGAAACAACCGAAGCAATAAGAGTAGCCAAGAAAAATAGTCCGCTTGAAGTCAGCTCACGTATCATATCAGGCATATTCACGCCTTTTATGATTCCTTTTGTGGCATTTTTCCTACTTTTTTTCTTCACTTATCTTCGTATCATGCCCATCCAGTACAAACTGATAGTATTGGGCATAGTCTACTGTTTCACCATTCTGATGCCAATGCTCGCCATCTACCTATTTCAAAAAATAAACGGTTGGGGGATTCATGAATTGGGACACCGCGAAAAACGTTTCGTACCATACGCGCTGACTATCATCAGCTATGTCACCTGTCTCATCACTATGTACAAGATACATCTGCCCCGCTATATGTCGGGTATTATCGTAGCCGCCCTCATCTGCATGATCCTTTGCACACTGATCAATTTCAAGTGGAAAATCAGCACACACGTGGCAAGCAGCGGCATGATGGTAGGCGGATTATTATCCTACAGCTTTATATTCAATTTCAATCCTGTATGGTGGCTCTGTTTTTTCATTTTGCTATCCGGAATGCTTGGCACAGCCCGTATCATTGTAAAACAGCATACCTTATTAGAAGTTTTAGCCGGATTTATTGTCGGATTGTTTTGTGGTGTCATTGGAATTTTGTTTATTTGAAAAAAATTAGTATTAACCTTATAAATTGAAAACATTATGGAATTTCCAAGCAATGTAAAGTATACCAAAGAACACGAATGGATACGAGTAGAAGGTGATATAGCTTATGTAGGCATCACTGATTATGCACAAGAGCAACTAGGTGACATCGTATTCGTAGATATCACTACTGAAGGAGAAACTTTAGAAAAAGACGAAGTTTTCGGTACTATTGAAGTAGTAAAGACTATTTCGGACTTGTTCCTTCCCGTTTCAGGAGAAGTTCTGGAACAGAACGAAGCATTGGCCGACAATCCCGAATTAGTAAACCAAGACCCGTATGGTAAAGGGTGGCTGATTAAGATTAAGCCCAATGACACTAATGACGTTAACGATTTGCTGGATGCTGAAGGATATAAAGCATTAGTCAACGAATAATATAAATTCCCGTTAGGGAATTGTTCAGGCGCGGATTACGCGGATCTCACGGATTTTTCTATCCGCGTTCATCCGTATAACCCGTGCTTGAAGTAAATATATAAACCAAACAATAACAAAAAAACAATGAAACCTATCGTAAGTATTATCATGGGTAGCACTTCCGACCTTCCCGTAATGGAAAAAGCTGCCAAATTACTGGACGAGATGCACGTACCTTTCGAAATGAACGCCCTTTCGGCACACCGCACTCCCGAAGCTGTGGAGGAATTTGCGAAAAATGCTGCAGGCCGTGGAATTAAAGTCATCATTGCCGCTGCCGGCATGGCTGCCGCACTTCCCGGTGTCATTGCTGCAAATACCACACTACCTGTTATCGGTGTACCCGTAAAAGGTTCAGTTCTTGATGGCGTAGACGCACTTTATTCTATTATCCAAATGCCTCCCGGAATTCCTGTAGCTACCGTAGCAATCAATGGAGCCATGAATGCTGCCATTCTGGCCGTACAAATGCTAGCATTGAGTGATACAGAACTGGCTGCTAAATTTGCAGACTACAAAACCGGTTTAAAAAAGAAAATTGTAAAAGCCAATGAAGAATTGAAAGAAATCAAGTTTGAATATAAAACGAATTAACTAGTGGTGAGTGATTAATACCCATGCAGCATTCCAGCGCAGCTCACTAATCACTCACCACTCACCACTAATCACTAAACATGGATTTATTTAATTACTCCCGCCGCAAATCTTCCGAAGTCCATATCGGAGGCACTCCTTTGGGTGGAAACAACCCCATCCGCATCCAAAGTATGACCAACACCATTACTATGGATACTGAAGCATGTGTGGAACAAGCCAAACGCATTATAGATGTGGGCGGTGAATATGTACGTCTTACCACACAAGGTGTACGTGAAGCCGAAAACCTGAAAAATATCAATATCGGATTACGCTCTCAAGGATATGACACCCCGCTGGTAGCCGATGTGCATTTCAATCCCAAAGTGGCTGATGTAGCGGCACAATATGCGGAGAAGGTGCGCATCAATCCGGGAAACTATGTAGACCCGGGACGTACTTTCCGGAAACTGGAATACACTGACGAAGAGTATGCGCAAGAAATAGAAAAGATACGTGCACGCTTCGTTCCTTTTCTAAATATCTGCAAGGAAAACCACACCGCCATCCGCATCGGGGTAAACCACGGTTCTCTGTCAGACCGCATCATGTCTCATTATGGCGACACCCCCGAAGGTATGGTAGAATCGTGCATGGAATTCCTGCGTATCTGTGTTGCGGAACATTTCAACGATGTGGTTATTTCCATCAAGGCATCCAATACCGTAGTAATGGTCAGGACGGTCCGTCTACTGGTAGAGGAAATGGAAAAGGAAAATATGGCTTTCCCGCTTCATCTGGGTGTTACCGAAGCAGGGGATGGCGAGGACGGAAGAATAAAATCCTCATTAGGAATAGGTGCACTCCTTGCCGATGGCTTGGGAGATACCATTCGTGTCTCATTGAGCGAGGCTCCTGAAAATGAAATTCCGGTAGCCCGCAAACTGGTTGATTATATACTAACTCGGGAAGGACATCCTTTTATTCCTGGAAAAAAAGCTCCGCAATTCAACTACCTATCTCCGGGCCGCCGGAAGACTAAGGCCGTCCGGAATATTGGAGGGGATAATCCTCCTGTAGTAATAGCCGAACGTCTGGAAGGGTCTTTCGAAACCAATCCTCAATTCAAACCTGACTATATTTATTGCGGTGGAAGTGTACCCAATTCACGAGATAACAATATAGCCTATCTAGTGGATGCCAATGCATGGAATCCAGAAGACAAAAATGTCTATCCGGCATTCAACTACCAGCAGATGATAGAATTACATCACACGGTTTCCGATCTAAAATTCCTGTTCCTGCCCTATATGGCTATGAATGACGAAGTAATCGCAGCCCTCAAACTGCATCCCGAGGTGGTAATCATCGCCCAAAGCAATCATCCCAACCGCCTCGGCGAATATCGTGCCATGACACACGAACTGATGAATGAAGGTTTAGAAAATCCGGTCGTATTCTTCCAATACTATCAGGAAACGAAAACTGAAGATCTGCAAATCAAAGCGGCAGCTGATATGGGTGCACTAATTTTTGACGGACTCTGTGACGGCATCTTCTTGTACAACCAAGGTTCTTTGAGTCATATAGCGGTAGACACCACTGCATTTAGTATCCTGCAAGCCGGCAGAATCCGAACCAGCAAAACGGAATACATTTCATGTCCGGGCTGTGGTCGTACCTTATATGATTTAGAGTCTACGATTGCCCGCATCAAAGCAGCCACCTCGCATTTGAAAGGTCTGAAAATCGGCATTATGGGCTGTATTGTCAATGGTCCCGGCGAAATGGCGGATGCCGACTATGGCTATGTAGGTGCCGGTCGTGGAAAAATCAGCCTCTATAAAAAGAAAGAATGTATAGAAAAAAACATTCCCGAAGACCAGGCTGTTGAGAAGTTGATCGAACTCATCAAAGCCAATGGTGACTATACAGAAAAATAAAAACGTCCAAATCATGGATTATCAACAGATTCTAAAAGACATCTATCAAGAAATCCAGCCCTACGCCTCTATTGGCAAACAGGCTGATTACATTCCGGCACTTGCCAAAATCAACCCAGATCAATTCGGAATGTGCATCCATACGATACAAAACAAAACTTTCATGCATGGAGAAGCCACCACCGGCTTTTCCATCCAAAGTATTTCGAAAGTCTTTTCACTTGCCATGTGTTTGAGTCTTGAAGGAGATAATCTATGGAAAAGAGTAGGTAAAGAACCTTCGGGAACAGCTTTCAACTCATTAGTACAACTGGAGGTAGAAAAAGGAATTCCTCGGAATCCCTTTATTAACGCCGGAGCCATTGTAATGACTGATATCCTGCTGAACCATTTGAAATACCCCGAAGAAGAATATCTTCGTTTCGTCCACTCAATCAGCGGGAATAACCAGATCCATTATAATGAAGAAGTAGCCCTGTCCGAACGTGAAAACGGTTATCTGAATGCGGCAATCACCAACCTGTTGAAATATCATCATAACATCGACAATGACATAGAACGTGTACTTCATTTCTATTTCCTTCAATGCTCCATAGAAATGAGTTGTTATGATTTATCCAAAGCCTTTTTGCCGTTTGCCAACCATAAACAAGCTTTTACATTCGAAGGAATCACACTGACCGCCTCTCAAGTGAAACGTATCAATGCCATCATGCAAACATGTGGGTTCTATGACGAAGCAGGAGAATTTTCTTATCTGGTAGGCCTTCCGGGGAAAAGTGGTGTGGGAGGCGGTATAGCCGCAGTTTACCCACTACGATATTCAGTTGCAGTGTGGAGCCCGAGATTGAATCAAAAAGGAAATTCCGTTATGGGAATCAAGGCACTAGAACTATTGACAACACAAACACAGGAGTCTATTTTCTAGAAAAGCTAACAATCTCTCTATACTAAATAATTTTCTTTCCTGTTGAAATAATCCAGAATAAAGTTGAATATAACACGCATAATACTTATAGCCTTTTTATAAAGATAAAAAGAAGTCCCTGGAATGTATGTGGAAATAAATGAACAAGATAATCCGGATAGGGAAATCCGAATACCACCGAAATGAAATACCAGAACAAAAACAAACAGTCGGATATAGTCTCTACCTTGGAAACTAAAGGATTTATATCCGAACGAAGATATTAAAATGGAAAGATTTCATAACAAACAATTGGAAACAAGATTTTTAGACAACCATAAAAATCTGAAGAAAAAATTGAGAAAATTAATTTTATATCCTGAAAAGGCACTATAAAAACCTGCCTCAGCATTTCAAATGTCCAAGGCAGGTTTCTTTATATTTTATAGAGATACAGATTAATATCTGTTTCTGCCACCTCCATAGCCATTGTCTCCGCGACCACCACCGTAGCCACCACCACGACTGTTGTTACCACCACGATAACCACCACCATTGTTGCCATAACTACGACGCGGACGTTCTTCTCTAGGACGCGCTATTGACACAGAAAGAGTTTTTCCATCCATGTCAACTTCATTAAGAGCTGCAATCGCTTTATCTCCAGCTTCATCATCAGCCATTTCAACAAAACCATATCCCTTAGAACGACCGGTCTCTCTGTCCATTATAATCTTAACAGAAACAACTTCACCATACTCTGCAAATAATTCTCCAAGTTCGGCTTCACTCATATTATAGTTAAGCCCTGCAATAAAAATGTTCATTTTAAAATAAATGTTTTAATAAAAAAATAAGTACGTTTTGCTATTAGGAATCTTACAGAGAGACAAACGATTCTACCATCATCACTAAAGAATAAGTTGGAAAAGTATTAATGTACTTCTATGAGGATACTTAATGCAGGGGACAAATGTACGCAATTAGACTTGAACTCAAAACTAATTGGAGATTTATTTTTAATAATAAATGTTTTTTTCATTCTCTTCGAAAGGGCAGACAAGTTTTAAAACGGAAAATAACCGTTCCTCAAATACATATTTATACTTTAATAGCTATTATACAGAAAGTTACCCAGTACTACATATCAAAAAGATACAGAGAAAGAGAATCAATCTATAATAACAGGAGATGCTAAAGGAATAAAGTGATTCCGATCTACACTTCCAGCATTCATACGCTTTAATGCAGACTTCCGGTTTACTGCATCATATTCAAGGAACTTATCACGACTATAGCTTTCACCAGCCAGTTTCATGACACGACGATAAATAGCCTCCCGGCAAGGAGCATTAAAACCGCCGACATTATAGAGCATGATACTGATATTCGTCGGACGCCAGACACCTGACCGGTATCCGTATGCTCCTTCCCATGCTCCCAGTCTTTCATTAACATAACGTTTGTCAGAGATAAAATAATTCCATTTCACTTTCGTTATATCCGGAGTGAAATCAATGTTAGAATACCATCCATACCGGTCTGCAATTTCTTTTAGTTCCGCCATAACATTTGGCGGGATTTCACCGTCATACACATCATCATATTCATCTCCCAAATATCCGAAGCCATGCCCCACTGCTTCATGATGAATAATCTGTGCAAAACGTTCATCATCATTATCCACATAAGGACAGAATGCTATGGAATAGCCCAAAGAATGCATATAGGTGGTACCGGCATAGCGAGGACTATTCATGACTACAATCATCGGTGTATTTCTAACAGAATTACCCAACAGAGGCACTTTAGTAGCATATTGCTTACATTTTTCATTATCGCCTTTTATGGAAGTGCCTCCTGTAAAAGTAGTTCCTAGAGCTGTTCCACCGTCAATGCTGTCGGATACTGAAACAACAGTGACACTATAAACATCAAAATACTCCCGTAAAGAATGCATCGGCTCCACAGAAAAATAGGAATCCATCGCCTTTTGCATCATTACCTCGTATTTTCCACCTCTCCCCATATCCATTTCCACAAACCCGTCTCCCATCATTACAAGATTAATTCCCCACCCTTTCGTATGTTCTTGCCAAGTTCTTACATCACCATCTTTAGAAAGAGTTGCCAGATAATTGAAATTTTGACGAACGATAACAGTATCCGCAACTTCTCCACACTGAATTATCACTTCACCTTCTCTATCCTCGGCAGAGGGATTGGAAGCCAATGTAATAATAAGTTCATTATCCCCCTTATTACCGGTTAACGGTGACACAGCTAACCAATCTCCAGCCAAATCAGCAGTCTTTATAGCAACAGACCATCCTGTTGTTGCAATAAAAGCAAGGGTATCCTCCCCTCCGTCCGAAGTGAAAACAAGCCGGGTATTTTCCGTGGAAGGGATAGTAATGGAAGGAATTTCAGGAACAGGAGCTACAGGAAGCTCTCCAGTTTCTGAACAAGCTACGACAAACAACAAAGTAATAAAGTACAGAAATACAAAAAGAAAACTTATCTTTTTCATCTTCCCAACCATAATTCCGGATTAAGTTTAGCCGTTTCCTTACGAAGTTGAAAATGCAAGACCGTATTACCCGAACTATCTGTATGGATAGTTCCAAGAACAGTACGTGTATTGACTTTGCTGCCTTTAGAAACCGATACGGAAGAAAGGTTGCAATAGACGGAGATATAATTACCATGACGCACCAATATATTGTTCAAGCCATTATATTGGAAAATAGCCGAAACTTCTCCATCAAAAACGGCGCGTGCCTGTGCTCCCGGTTTACCTTTGATATCAATCCCTTTATTATCCAGCTTCACATTACGCAAACCATCTACGGCATACTGTCCGTAATGGCTGACAATCACGTATGGGCCGGTAATGGGAACCGGCAAAATACCTCGATTACGTTCAAAACTACCCGACAGTTGACGGTCCTCATTGTTCAGACTGAACTTCTCCACCGGAGCGGCCTTCCTTGTGTCCTCATTTTTTTCCGTAGATTTAGAGCGGGTTACCCCTCCCGTAGTTTTATTTTCCGCTTTCTTAGCTGCAGCAGCCTTTGCGGCAGCCTCAGCAGCGGCTTTCCTACGGGCTTCTTCCTCCGCACGTTTTCTAGCTTTCTCTATTTCAATCTCAATCAAACGATCAATTTGGGCATTCAATTGCTCTGCTGAACGTTTTTTCTTCCTTATTTCGTTTTGTATACCTTTCTGCTTCTTTTGCAGATTCGCTAAAAGAGTCTGCCGTTCCTTTTCCTGAATTTCCAGTTTGATCTTTTCGGCCTCACCTTGTTTTAAAAGATTCTGTTTGGCATTCTTAGTTTGTTCCACTTCTCTTTTTTTAGCGGCAATTTGCTTCTGCTTACGTTCTATCTCCATTCCCTGAAGACGCTGGAAGTTTGCATATTCCTGCACATAACGCATACGACGGTAAGTCTGGCTCAAGTTCTCGGCAGAAAAAATAAACATTAATTTCTCTTGAACAGACTTGTTACGATACATATATTGCACCGAAATCTCATACTTCTGCTTCTTGTCTTTCAAATCACGCTGAAGTTTATTCAGTTGCTTCTGCAAAGAGGCGATCTCACTTGTTAATATATGAACATCACTCTCTATGGTATTGATATATTTTCTTCTCTCCTCAATCTGACCTGTCAGTAAAGCAAGGTTATCCAACTGGCTTTTCACATCCTTTTTGGTAGATTGCAACAGAGTTTCAGACTCGGCAATCTGCTGATGAAGTTCCTTCCGTTTGGCTTCAAGCTCCCTTATTTTCCGAGTACTTTGCGCTAAAAGAGTACTTAAAAAGCAGCAGGCTATGAGTAATAAGAAGATACGTTTCATTATTTAACCTTAATTCCGCAACACTATTATAAATTAAACTTTTTAAGTACCTGAGCAACAAAAAGTTGCTCAGGATTTTGC